>SKKJ01000145.1 GCA_007121575.1 Natronomonas sp. | reverse complement strand
TCGGTTCGGAGAAGTTCTTCGGCGTGAGTCCCTGTGTCTGCATCGCTTGCCACAGCGGGATGTTGCTTTGGTCGGTTGCCGAAAGATCTTCGACCGTGAGTTCGCCGAGCGCGCCACGGCTGCCGACACCCCACTGACCGAACCGTGAGGACTCTTCACCACGGAAGATCACGAGCGTCGGTGGAACCTCGGGGTCACCGACGGCGTATGCCGTCTGAATAGCTTCGAGTGCCACCACGACTCCGAGTGCCCCATCGAGACGACCGCCGTTATACACGGAGTCGAGATGACTGCCGAGAAAGAGCGAGCGCTCCGCGTCGGGATTGCGGGTCGCGAAGACGTTACCGAGATGGTCCGTGCGTATGTCGAAGTCGTCGTCGAGTTCACCGCAGACATATTCGATCGCTTGCGTCTCTTCATCGCTATATGCGAGTCGAGTGACGCCACCGTCATCGGTTTTTCCGATGTCCCACAGTGTGTCGAGACGACGCTGTATCCGTTCGAGGTCGATTTCAGAGATCATCATTAATATATATTCCAGTTCGTGCGGTCTGAAGTCGTATACCTATACAACATCAGCCTCAGTCGTTAAAAATAGTTCGTTCACCACGCCGCAGTCGGTGAGAAACGGCCAAACGTTTCGAACGCGACGTCGATCGCTCGATCAGAATCTTTTTTTAGATACAGCGGGTGAGACTGACAATGTCCGAAATCGCAGAGAAGATCAAAGCGGCCGGTGCGATAAAAAAGGGGAAGTTCAAGCTATCGAACGGCTCGCTAACCGATTATTACGTCGATAAGTACGTCTTCGAGACGCAGCCGGACGTACTGAGCACCGTCGCAGACGAGATCGCAGCACGCATCGATCCCGACGATGTCGACGTGATCGCCGGGCCCGAACTCGGAGCTGTCCCGCTCGTCACCGCCGTTTCGCTTCGAACTGGAATCCCGAGCGCATACATCCGAAAAGGAAAGAAACACTACGGTACGCAAGCGCGTATCGAAGGAAGCATCGAGAAAGGCCAGCGAGTTGCGATCGTCGAAGACGTGACGACGACCGGAAACACCCTTCTCGAAACCGTCGAACTCATCGAAGAAGTCGGTGGCGTCCCGACGCACCTCATCGTGGTCGTCGATCGGAACGACGGCGCCGAAGAGAACGTGAAAGAGGCGGGCTACGAACTCGAATATCTCGTGCAAGTCGGCGACGAACTGGATATCGAAGACGTCTAAGCGGGATCGTTTTTATACGAGCATCTCACAGAGCGCGTGAATATCGTCGGCGGTGAGATCCGGTTGGTACAGCCAGCCGCCGAACGGGTTGTCGTGACGATTTAAAAACCCACCGCGAGAACCGATCGCTTTCGCTCCGATGAGATCGAACGTATGTGCCGTTACGAACAACACCTCGTGCGGGGCGACATCGAAACGCTCACAGCACAGTTCATACGAGGCGGGATGCGGTTTGTATGCCCCAGCCTCTGCGACGGAAATGACACCATCGAGGTCGGTTCCGAAATTGCCGCGGACCGCATCAAGCATGTCGGGGTCGCCGTTCGAAAGCCCCACCAACGCGTATTCATCGCTCATTCGGTCGAGCGCGTCGTCGACGTCGGCGTAGGGATGAAGCTCCTTCCAGTGTTGGATCACCGCTCTAACCTCCGCGTCGGAAACGTCCAGCCCGATCTGTTCGAGACGATACGTAAGCGCCCGACGACTGATCTCTTTGAAAGGGGTGTGTGGCCCATCGATTAACGAATCGATCATCGAATCCCGAAAGTGCATCGCGAGATACCGTCGAAGCAGAATATCGGGTTCATAACCGCTGTCGTGAGCGTCAAGCAAATCGGAAAGCGCGGGAATGAGCGTCGATTCCCGATCAAGGAGCGTATCGTACAGGTCGAACGCGATGACTTTCGTTTCGGCACGGATCGTTTCCGCTGCAATCGGTTGCATACGGGACGGTCTCCGTATACTGAGATAAGACTGTGGGAATCACCCACACACAGAAACGCCGTTTCGATCCAGCACTATTTCTCTACGAGAAGTCCCGTACAGTAGGTTATCAAACGTGATGACCGTTTCACCGAATACGCCTATACGTACTATCTCACAGAGATATCACGAAGATCGACGGGATGAATGCGGTCACGGAGAGAACTCAGATATTGCCGAACGCTGGTGGGAGGAACCCATTGAACTCCATAAATACGATAGACCAACCCCTCTGATCAACAGGGTTATTATTTTCGAAGTGGTTTATGTTACCAATGGTCACGGACATACCATCGATCCCGGAATCGTGCTCCCGATGTCCGTACATCGACCGCTTCCATAGTTCGTGTGCTCACCCGCTTCGACAAAATATCATTCAAGGGATAGAGACGGACCGAGACACCTGTCCGGTGTATTCAGAGATCCGGGCTGAAGCGATGTACGACCTTGAGAGACGGATCGAATAGCTGATCACCAGTGCGAGTGTTTCGGGAACGATCACGCCCTACTCTGCCGAGTAAGTAGCCTACCGAATGGTTAAAGCGCGTCTCGGATAATCGTCTCCAGATCGTCTCGATCGATGCGTCGCGGATTGCCGACGAGCAACCGTTCGAGTTGACTCGCGCGTTCGGCCAAGTGCGCAACGTCCGAGTCCTCGATCCCCAACGAAGAGAGTCCACCGTGGATGCCGACATCCGCCGCCAGTTCTTCGACGGCACGAGCGGCGGCATCGGCCGATTCCGCACGAGTGAGTCCGGTGGGGTCCTCCCCAAGCAGGGCGGCGATTTCGGCGTATCGATCGTACGCGCTGGTCGCGTTATGCCGCATGACGGCCGGCAGCGCGTGAGCGATCGTGACGCCGTGCGGTGTGTGCTTGACCGCGCCGATAGCCATCGCGATCGCGTGTGTTGCGCCGAGACCAGCGTTGGTGAACGAAACGCCCGCCATATAACTGCCGAGCAGCATGTTTTCGCGCGCGTCGAGGTTTTCTCCATTGTCGACGGCCGCACGGAGGTGTCCGCCGATCCGTTCGATCGCTGATTTCGCGAACAGATCCGTGATCGGTGAGCGGCCGTTGTAATCCGGACGTTCATCGCGGCCCTCGGGAGCCGGTTTCGCGTCGTATGGTCGAGTGACGTACGCTTCGATCGCGTGTGAGAGCGCGTCCATTCCCGAAGAAGCGGTCGGTCCCGGCGGCAACGAAACCGAGAGCGTCGGATCGAGCAACGCGACGTTCGGTCGTTGATACCGGCTGGAAATACCGACTTTTAGGTCCTCATCAGGAAGCGAGATAACGGACACTGGTGAGGTTTCCGCGCCGGTTCCCGCCGTCGTCGGAACGCCGATCATCGGGATTCCGGGTCCGGGAACGGGCTGTCCGCCACCGGTCGGTTCAGCGACGTAATCGAGCACGTCGCCACCGTGTGCGGCAACCACGCTCGTCGTCTTGGCGACATCCATCGCGCTTCCGCCGCCGACGCCGATGATCAGTTCGGGATCGATTTCGTCCGCCTTCGCGATCGCGGTCTCGAAAACGCCGATATCCGGGTCGGGAGCGACGCCGTCGAAGACCGTATACTCGAACGAATCGATGATCGCCGTCACGTCGTCAATGATACCCGTCTCGACAAGCCCAGGGTCGGTCACGATCAGCGCCGAGTCAGCGCCGAACTCGACGCCGATCGCACCGAGTTCTTCGATCGCGCCGACGCCATGCGTCACATTAGGTGTGAAACTCAACTCCCAGACGGATTCGGGTGTGTATAACATACAGGGTTCCCTGTATCAAAACGGCCACGGGAAAAATACCTTTCCGTTGATAAACGACTGACCAGAAGACCCGAGTGCCGGCTGATTCGGACGGGTCGTTTCGACGTTCAGTGCTCGAATTTCGATCGTCGATCGGGAAGCACCAAAACACTCTTGCGATCGGTATCTGATCAAGCGTATATGTCGGACAAAGCGGTCGTATATTTGACCCGAAAGGTTCCGGAAGACGGGCTGGCAGTTCTCGAAGAACACTGTGAAGTACACGTCTGGCCGGATCCGGTCGAACCGTCACACGAGCGACTCGTCGAGCGCGTGGCTGAACTCGAAGCGGACGGACTCTTCTGTAACGTCGCCGATATCGTCGATGCGGCCGTGATGGACGCCTCACCGAATCTCCGTGCGATCGGGACGATGTCGGTCGGCTACGATCACATCGATCTCGAGGCAGCCGCTGAGCGCGGGATCGCGGTGGGGCATACGCCGGGCGTGCTCGCGGAGACGACGGCCGACCTGGGCTGGGCGCTGTTGATGGCCGGCGCACGCCGGATCGTCGAGGCACACCAACACGTCGAAAACGACGAGTGGAAAACGTGGGGGCCAACGGTCTTACTCGGACGAGACGTTCACGAAGCGACGCTCGGCGTCGTCGGACTCGGACGCATCGGGACGGAGTTCGCCCGCCGGGCAGCCGGGTTCGATATGGAGGTCCTCTACAGTCACACCAGCCCGAACGAAGAGGCCGAAGCGGATCTCGCCGAATACGGGATCGATGCAGAGTACTGCGAACTCGAGGAACTCCTCGATCGGTCGGATTTCGTCTCCCTTCACGTGCCGCTTTTAGAGGACACCTATCAACTGATCGGGGAAGCGGAACTGGAGCGAATGAACGACGACGCGATTCTCGTGAACACGGCCCGCGGTGAGATCGTCGATACGGACGCGCTCGTGAACGCGCTCGAAACCGACGAGATTCGTCACGCCGCCTTAGACGTCTCAGATCCCGAACCCATCGGATCTGACCATCCGCTGATGGCTCACGCCCCCGAAAAGCTCACTATCGCGCCGCATATCGGCAGCGCCTCGATGGAAACGCGCAGTGAGATGGCCGTCATGACCGCGGAGAACGTTCTGGCCGGACTCCGCGGAGAGACCCCGCCGTACTCCGCGTTCAAAGACGCCGGGATCGAAAAGAACTGAGCAGCGACGTTTGGAAACTGAACAGCGCGATCTGGTTTCAGAACTGAGCGAGCACGCGTTCGACGAGATACGTCGCTTCATCGTCCGTGAGTTCCTGTGGAGAGACGGTGAACTCGTCCAGATGGACGCGGCGTTCGCCGAGCCACACGCGAGGGTTTTCCTCCCGAAGTGATCGAATGAGTTCGAGTGCGGAAAGCGGCGCGCCATCGACCACTCGGCCGATTACCTTCGGCACGCCGCTCGCCTTATCGTGCCCATCGGAGAGTCGAACGTCGAGATGCGGGCACGACTCGAGTCCGTCCGCGATCCGTGCCGCGCGCTCGCGCCACTCCGCGAGCGTCACGTCGTGGTCCGCTTCGGCGAACGCTTCGAGTGCGGTCATGACGCCAACGATCTCTTCAGGGCCGACTTTCAGTGGTCGGCCGAGGTTTGGAACCGGCGTTCCTCGCGGGAGTTGATCGACATCGATCAGTGACTCGGGGGGAGACCACAGATCCTCGTGATAGCCGTCGGGGAGCTGTTGGAGCGCGACGGATCGGATCAGATCGCGTCGACCCGAAACGATTCCCGTCGGTTGCGGCCCGCCGATTCCTTTGCCGCCGCTAAACACGACGAGATCCGCTCCTTCGTCGTGAAACCGCTCGAGGTTTCTCGGCGGCGGTACCTCGTTCGCCGCATCGACGATGACGGGAATGTCGTGTTCGTGTGCGATCTCGGTGACCGTGCTCAGTTCGAGAACGTTGTGCGGACGCTGGACGTACGCGATTGCGGCGGTTCGATCGGTTATTTTCGATTCGATCTCCCACGGTTCAACTCGGTCGACACCCCCATCGACCGGGTGGTGTGAGACGAGTCCAACGTCTACGAGCGTGGCACCGCTCGCTCTGAGCGCGACGTCGTATTTGATCCGATGGGCTTTCGGGATGATGATCTCGTTCGCCAGATCGCTCGTATCCGGCAGACTCGCCATCTTCTCGAAGTCATCGCCACAGAGACACGCGGCGGCACTGAGCACCATTCCAGCGGCGGCGCCCGGCGTGACAAACCCCGCTTCCCCACCAGTCACGTCGGCGATGAGATCCGAGGCAGCGGCTTGGAGCTCGGCGACGTAGACGTGGGATTCAGCCGCTCGTTTCATCGCGTCGACGACATCTCCGTGCATTCGAGCTCCACCGACTTGGGTGCGGGTACCGACGCCATTGATCACTCGTCTGACACCGAGTTCGTCGTAAATCGTGTCATATTTTGACATGAGCGTATTAACCCGAAGAAAGGGCATAAACGATTGGGAAGAAACTGGGTATGAACGAGTACAAAATCGACAA
>SKKJ01000041.1 GCA_007121575.1 Natronomonas sp. | reverse complement strand
GGTTTCGATCGAATGCGGGGAAACCGTCCAGGCGGCACTTGAGCCGACTGATCCGACCGGGTTCCGCAGCCCTCGACATTTCTACGACCACTACCAGTTCGAAGCAGCAGCCGGCGATATCGTCACGGTCTCGATGGCTTCCTCGGAAGGTGATACGTTCTTGCTCTTGTTGGATCCCGACGGTGAACTCATCGCTGCAGACGACGATAGCGGGGGGAATTTCGATGCACTGATCGAGGCGGTCGAACTCGATATCGACGGCACGTACTCGATCATTGCGACCAGCTTCCAAGCGGCCGACACCTTCGAGTATGGTCTGACGCTGCAGTGTCTGTAGCCCGTCGTTTCCGATCGAGAACGCTTTTTTGGGAAACACTATCCGTTCGGGTTCGCCCGCCGCCACAGATGAGCGAGGACGTGAAATCGACTCGGTAAAACTTCGTGGCCAACGAAGCGGGCCGCGAGCAAGTCATTCGGACGGCGAACTGAACGCTCGCTCGGTTCTATTCACACCGCCCATGATATTACTGCGTAACCGTCGGTTCTGCTCGAACTTCGATCGGCTCACCGAAGCAGTACATCGCCTCGCTGGCGGTGATCTCGACGGTAAGGAAATCACCGATCTCGACCCCACGTTCGGACGCATTCGTAATGATCACCTGTCGGTAGGCCTCGTCACGACATTTCACCGAATCGCCCACGCCGTCTTCGACGACGAGGACGTCGTGGGTTTCACCGACCATCGACGCGTGAACCTCGGTACATATCTGTCGTTTCAGTTCGGACATCTCCTTCGAGCGCTCCTTTTTGATCGTTCCGCCGAGGCCCTTCATTTCGGCGGCGTCCGTCCCCGGCCGCTTCGAAAAGCGTGTGATGTTGATCTTTTCGGGGCGCGTGTTTTCGAGCAACGCCATCGATTGTTCGTGGTCGACATCGGTTTCGGTCGGAAATCCGACGATAAAATCCGTCGACAGCGTCCAGTGGTCCACTCGGGCATCGAACGTCTCGACGATCGTTTCGAACTTCTCGACGCGGTGTTGTCTTCGCATCGCTTCGAGAACCGAATCCGAGCCCGATTGGACCGGCACGTGAATGAAGTTATACAGCTTTTCGTGTTTCGCGAACACGTCCGCCAACTCCTCGTGAATCCCGTGGATACCGCCCGGATTCGCCATCCCGACTCTGACGCGGAACTCTCCGTCGATCGAACAGATTCGATCGAGGAGTTCTGGAAGCTTTCTCTCGCCGGTATCCCAGCCGTACACGCCGGTGTCTTGCCCGGTGATTCGGATCTCTTTCGCGCCGGCGTGAACCAACGCTCGCGCTTTCTGTACGTTCGTTTCGACGGGTGGCGAGTCGACTCGCCCGGTGGCGAACTTCGTGATGCAGTACGAACAGTTGCTCATACAGCCGCGTGCGATCGGGAGGATTCCGACGACGCCGTCGAGAATCGGTTCGGCGTCGGGCGTCGGTGTCGGGCACTCCCCGTTCGTGACCGCCGCTGGGACGTCTTCCCAGTGAAGCACCTGTGCGTTGAGGTCGCCGAACTGCTCTCCCTGTGCGAGTGCCATACAGCCGGTGACGATGAGATCTGCAGTCTCGGCTTCGAGCTCTTCGGCACGTCGGCGCATGTTCCGTTCGGTCTTTTCGACGACGGTGCAGGTATTGAGAATGGCCACGTCGGCGTCTGTGGGTGAGTCGACCCGGTAATGTCCCGCATCGCGTAGCGTCCGCTCGATCTCCCGGCTCTCACCTCGGTTGGACGTACAACCGTACGTCTCGATGTGGTACGTGGCCATCGGTTACTCTCTCTACTGCGTCGTCGATCAAAAGGGCGGCGTTTCGAAAAGCGGTGTGATCGTTCTCGCTGTCTGTCACGGGATAAACGACTGCTATGGCTTGGGTAACCGAAGGGTGAGGAGAATGACGACGAACATGAGTCCGGCCAACGCGAAATAGCCTTCATCGAAAAACCCGCGATCGCCGAGCAGTCCGAGGAGGACCGGTCCGGCCGCACCGAGTGTCGCCGATGTCGTTCTGACCGCGCCGAGACCGGTCCCGCGAATCTCATCGGAGAACGCCTCGGAGAGGAACGATTGGGTGATTGCCCCCGATCCGAGCATCGTACTGATAAGCGCAGTGATCACGACGAGGGCGGCGAGACTACTGACGATCGGAAGGAGAGCGAACCCGACGACCGGCCCAGCGAGGACGCCCACCAGCGATCCGCGGGCGCCGATTCGATCGTACGCCGCGCCCGCTGCGGGTTTGACGATGACACCGCAGGCGAAAAACACGCTGAAAAGGAGTGCAGCCACTGACGAGGACAGCCCTTTCTCTTCGACGAGGTACGTCGGATACAGGCCGGTGAACGCCTGCCAGATGAGAATATATAAAAAGAGGATGAACACGAAAAAGCGCATATTCGATTGGCGAAGCTCTGCGATCAGATTGTGTATGGCATCCATCGAAAGCGCCCCGCCTTCGGTTTGCGACCCTGTCTGGCTGGGAAGCGACAGCCAGAGTGCGATCGCCGCAAGAATCAACAGCGGGATCATGAACCCGAGGCCGACCTGCCACGCGACGTAGAGGGCGATCGCGCCGGCGATCGGCGGCAGTATCGTCTGTCCGAGATCGCCCGTCGCCATCGTGACGCCGAGCGCGCTTCCCACTCGATCCGGATAGAGGTCTGTGAGTATCGTGATTCTCGCGACTGGATACAACGATTGGCCGAATCCGACGAACGCGGTTGCGGCGAACAACGCGACCGCTGTGGGTGCGAGGATAACCATCGTGACGGCGAACGCGACCACGAGCGCACCGGCCGTCATCACCGAGCGTTCGCTGTATCGGTCGGCCAACATCCCGCCCGGGAGCTGTCCGACCGCCGATCCGAGCCACAGTATCGTGACGAGCAAGCCGGCAACGGTGAGACTGAGGCCGTACGACTCACGAAAGTACGGGAGCAACACGGGGTAGATCATCCGGGTGCCCAAAAGGAGTCCCCACGCGCCCGCGATGACGATGAGCGATCTCCCTGTCCCATCATCCCACAGCGCCTTCGCTTCCCGACCGATCGGGGCGAGGAGGTTCATTTCGTGCGTCGGCCTCGAACGATGTTTGAATGTATCCTTGGAGGGGTATTCATTACGTTGCTCTCGGGCGTGACAAAGATTGGACGAGTATATAATTCATTTCGTATCGATTCGATCGGCGTGTCAAATGTTCGTCTCCGGTTTAAGGTCCGCGTTCGGTTTGTGATTTCGCCCGTCGGTAGATTTATATTAGATACTGCTTATATTAGATATTGCTAATGTCTGACCGAACAACCAGCCAGCCACTCAACGCATCCGTTCAAGGCCCGAGTGATTGCTGTGAAGCCGGTCACTCACTGAGTGAGCGAGCACTCGCCGAAGATATCCAGACGCTCACGGCGCTCGGAAACGACAACCGATACGAGGCCCTCCGGTTGATCGCGGAAGCGGAAAACGGCGTCTGTGTCTGTGAGTTAGAGCCTGCACTCGGTGTGACTCAAGGCGCCGTTAGCCAGGCCCTCTCGCGTTTGTACACCGCCGGTCTCGTCACACGTCGAAAAGAAGGCCGGTGGCGATACTATAGCGCGACCGAATCGGCCGAACGACTTCTGAACGTACTCGATGAAATACGGGCATTCGACAATGAGTAACGAAACCACTCCGACGAACGCGGACGGCATCGACATCGATCCGGATGAACAGCGACGTATGGTCCGGGAGCGATACGGCGATATCGCTGCTGAATCTTCCGGTTGCTGCGGCGATACTGCTGACCCCGACGAGCAGACACGAGCGTTGTATTCTGACGATGAGATACGTGATGTCGATCCCGGTGCAGACCTCGGCTTAGGCTGTGGCAATCCGACCGCGATCGCAAGTCTCGAACCCGGTGAGGCCGTCCTCGATCTCGGTTCCGGTGCCGGGTTCGATTGTTTCCTCGCTGCCAGAGAGGTCGGGCAAGACGGCCGCGTTATCGGCGTCGATATGACGCCTGCGATGATCGAGAAAGCCCGAGAGAACGTCGTGAAAAACGAGGCTGAAAACGTCGAGTTTCGGCTCGGCGAAATCGAACATCTACCGGTCGCTGACGGATCCGTTGACGTCATTATCTCAAACTGCGTCGTGAATCTCTCACCCGATAAGCCACAGGTGTTTCGTGAGGCGTTTCGCGCGCTCCGTCCGGGAGGTCGGCTTGCGATTTCCGATGTCGTGTTGACTGCTCGGTTACCGTCGGACGTGCGAAACGATCCCGGTTCTCTCTCCGCGTGCGTCGCCGGTGCTTCACCGATCTCAGAGCTCGAATCGATGCTCGATACGGCTGGCTTCGACGATGTTTCGATCGAACCGAAAGAAGAAAGCGAATCATTCATCCGAGAATGGGACGACGACCGGGATCTGAGCGAGTATCTCGTTTCTGCGAACATCGAAGGACGAAAACCGGACCGGTAACACGGCGGGATGTCCGGTTCGTTCCGTCCTGTGTCGTCTCTGCTTCGTCGGCTTTCTCACTCGTCGTACGTCGCTATCTCGACGAGGTTGTCATCGGGATCTCTGAAATACACCGACGTAATCGAGCCGGCCGCGCCAGTTCGTTCGACCGGTCCTTCGAGAATCTCGATGTCCAGTTCCCGGAGTCGTGCTTCGACATCTGAGATCGGCGTCTCAGTGATTACACAGAAATCGCCGCCGCCCACCGTCGGCTCGTCGGCGACGAGGTCGATATCGTTCTCCGTCGGATGGATATTGATCTTCTGCGTTCCGAAATGAACCGATTTCCGACCGCCGCCGAACGTGACGACCTCTGCGCCCAACGATTCGTAGAACGCACACGTCTCTTCGACGTCTTCAACCGTGAGAACGAAATGGTCGATACCGGTGAATCTCATCGTCGATCACGCTCGGGAGTCCTGTATGACATGCGCTGTGCTTCGTCACCCGTGTATAAAATATCTGGGCGAATCGTGGAGGTGACCGCGTTTGGACACGACCTTTTTCCGTTAGCTTTGCCAAACGTGTGCATGGGAGACTCGTTTGAACTCCATCCGGACGTTCAAAATACCGCTCGGCAGATCGCTGATATGGACATCCGGGGAGCGGCGACGATCGCCGACGCCGCGGCGGCAGCACTCGGCGCGCAGGCGGCAGAATGTGATTTTGACTCCCCGGACGCGTTTCGAACCGTGATGCGGGCTGCTGCGCGCGAACTCGAAGCGACTCGGCCGACTGCAGTTAGCCTTCCGAACGCGCTTCGGTACGTCCTCTCGGAGATGGAGGGTGAGACGGTGGCCGCACTCGCTCGCTCGGTCGAACGTTCCGTCGGGCGATTCCGAACCGATCTCGATAACGCACAGGATCGACTCGGCGAAATCGGTGCGGGTCGCCTCCACGACGGCGATACGGTGATGACACACTGTCACTCGACGGATGCTATGGCATGCATTGCGGCCGCCGTCCGGAGCGGGACGGATGTTTCGGCGATCGTCAAAGAGACCCGACCGAGAAACCAAGGGCATATCACCGCCCGAGAACTCCGGGAATTGGACGTTCCTGTCACGCTCATCGTGGATAATGCGGCCCACCGATTTTTAGATGACGTCGATCACTTGCTCGTCGGCGCGGACAGTATCGCGGCCGATGGAAGCGTCGTCAACAAGATCGGAACTGCCGGCCTTGCAGTGTCGGCTCGCGATCGAGGCGTGCCCGTTATGATTGCCGCTCAGTCGATCAAACTCGACCCGAAGACGCTCACCGGCACGACCGTCGAGATCGAACAGCGAGATCCAACGGAAGTTCTCGATACCGATACGCGGGACGACATCGGTACGATCGCTGTCGAAAACCCTGCGTTCGATGTGACGCCGCCGAGACACGTCGATGCGATCATCACCGAACACGGGCAGTTTCCTCCCGAAAGCATCGTCGTCTTGATGCGGGAGCTGTTCGGTGAGGACGTCACTGAACCGTGGATCGAAACGGAAACGTCTGTGTGATCTCTCTTCGTTGACCGCTGTTTCGCCCGCGTCAATGGAAACGCCTTTCCGATCGCACGGATTCAGCACCGACAATGACCAGCGTCAAACAGTTCCGGGTCGAGGAACCCGCGACCGCTTCCGAACTCGGAACGGGTGCGTTCGTGTTCACCGACGATTACTCGGTGTTCGATTGGGGGAAAATGCCCGATGCCATTCCGAACAAAGGTGCGTCCTTGTGCGCGATGGGCGCGGCGAACTTCGAAGCGCTCGAGGCCGCAGACATCCCGACGCACTATCGCGGCGTC
>SKKJ01000331.1 GCA_007121575.1 Natronomonas sp. | reverse complement strand
GCGGAAAACGACGGTGCGGATCGGTTCTCGTTCGGTGATCGCGCGCGCCTCCTCGATGAACTGACGGGTCTGTTGGTGAACGTTCGTCGTGATGAGGACCGTCTTTCCGGCCGCACTCGCGTACTCTAATGCGGGAACGAGCGAGGCGAGCGTTTTCCCCGTTCCACAGGCCCCCTCGAAAAGGACGTCACGCTCTTCGACGAGCGCCTCGCGAATCCGACCCATCGCCTCGTCTTGGTGGTCGTAGGGCTCATCGTAGGGGAAATACTGCCGGTAGCTGTCCGTCTTCGACACGGGAGTCGGTTGGTCGCTTTCGGTTAAAAGGGTTCGGCGGGCGCAGCGGAAGTTATCTCGTTGGACACGGGCAGCGAAAGCGCACGTCATCGCACGTTCGATCCGAGATCGGTGTTTACAGAGCGTCTCAACGAGAACCGCCACAGCCGTCACGGTTGGGTGATAGCACCACCATTGGAGATATATAAACGAAACGTCTCCGACGAGTTCGGCGATCGAGTATAAAACTACATTATATATTGTGCGAAGAATTCACAGAGAGGAATGGTAGATCAGTACATGAAGACAACGAGAAGGTGTTTCGAGCGAAGGATGGGAGGTAACGAATGACGCTTCGACTCGGTATTATCTCGGATATTCACATGCGGAGCGGTTTTCGAGAAGAGATCGCCGCGGAACTCGATCGCGTCGTCGAACAGCTACAACGGTTCGATCCGGATCTCGTCGTGATGCTCGGCGATAGCATCGAAGACGAAACGGCACAACTAGATCGAGAACACATCGAGATGGTGAGAGAACACCTCTCGTTCGGCCCTCCGCTTCGAATGCTTGGAGGAAACCACGACGTCATAAATCTCTCGTTGGAAACCCTCGAATCGCTGTTCGGACATCCGCTCGATGACGTCGTTCGGATGAAAAACGAAACGCTGGTGTTTTTAAACTCAGTGACACACCGGCTCGGAAACCCACGCGGTGAAATCTCCGTGGACGGATTTGAACTCTTGAGGGAACTCGATCCGGACGAACCAGTGACAGTGTTCACCCATCACCCGCTTCACTACCGCGACGTGAGCGATACGGTCTGGTGGGCGACTCGACCGGAGGAAGCCTTCTGTGGCAATAAACGGGCGGTGAACGAGGTGTTTGAGGAGTTATCCGTCCGGTGTGTGATCAACGGCCATTTACACGATGCGAACCACACGGTTTATAAAGGGGTCGACCACGTCACGATCAACGCGTTCAGCAAAGAGAAACCGGACGTCCCGATCACGGGAACCTACGCTGAAGTCGAGATCGAGGAGACGATTCGAGTCGAAATGAAGGTCGGTTCGGAGACGATGGCGTACTACGAAATATAAATTACAGCGTAAAGGATCCCTTATAAAAAGCCGGGTCGATCAGGCCAACGCGTTCAACATCAACACGAACACGCCGAAGAGAACGCCGAAGGCGACGACCGTCCGCGGATCCATCGTTGGCGTGTTACTGTCCTCTGCATCGAAATATCGGACGAGTCCCGCACTCGACATCAGTCCGCCGGAGTTTTGACCGCTGCTCATACCCGCTAATTCGTCCGGGGCGTCCTAAGCGTTTCGACACCGATTGCCTGCCGTTTGGAAAACGCTTATCAGGTCGGATGAGATACCGATAGCTATGGCTGTCAGGCTAAAAGATTTCTACGCCGATTGGTGTGGCCCGTGTAAAACCCAAGACCCGATCCTCGATGAGCTCTCCGAGGAGTATCCGGACGTCGAGTTCGAGAAGATCGACGTCGACGCGGAACAAGACATCGCGAACGAGTACCAAGTGCGATCGCTGCCGACGCTCATCATCGAAAACGACGACGGCATCGTCGAACGGTTCGTCGGCGTCACCCAACGTGACGACATCGAAGCCGCACTCGGCGAAGCGGGCGCATAATCGGATAAAGGCGAAGCACAAAACAAGCAAAGAAGAAGCGTTACGCCAACAGATACGTCAATAACCCTTTCTGTGCGTGCAGGCGGTTTTCTGCCTGTTCCCACACGATGGAATTCTCGCTTTCGAGCGCCGCGTCCGTGACCTCTTCGCCGCGGTGGGCCGGAAGGCAGTGCATGAGCGCTCGATCGCCGAGTAGGTCGTCGGTGATCTGGAATCCGGCCTGTGAGAACGCGTCGAGCTTCTCGGCGCGCTCGGATTCTTCACCCATACTGACCCACACGTCGGTGTAGACGACGTCCACGCTCGAGACGGCTTCCTCCGGGTCGGTCGTGATTTCCGGTCTGTTACCGAGTTCGGCCGCCCGATCCAACACGGCATCGTCGACACCGTATTCTTCCGGCGTCGCGACGACGAGATCCAGCCCGACGAGGGCTGCACCGATGACGAACGATTGACAGACGTTGTTTCCGTCGCCGACCCATGCGACCGTCACATCGTCGAACCCATCGAAGCGCTCTTTGATCGTCAACAGATCCGCGAGCGTTTGGCACGGATGCGCGTCATCGGTGAGCCCGTTGACGACAGGGACTGTCGAATACGCACCCAACTCGACGACATCGGCATGATCATAGACTCGTGCCATGATGACGTCGACGTATCTCGACAACGCGCGCGCGGTGTCTTTTACGGGTTCGCCGTGGCCGAGATGGATATCTTCGGGCCCGAGAAAGATCGCGTGGCCGCCGAGTTGTGTTGCGCCGGTCTCGAACGAGACCCGCGTTCGCGTCGACGGTTTCTCAAAGAGCATCGCGAGCGTTTGCCCGTCCATCGTATCGGCCGTCTTCCCGCGGGCGGTTCGCTCTTTGAGATCGCTCGCACGCGTCAGTACGTCCTCGAGTTGTTCTCTCGTCAGATCGTCGATGTTCAGAAAGTTCATGTGAGGTCCTCCGCAACTGCTTCGAGCACCGCGACCGCGCGATCCAGCTCGCGCAGTTCGAGATGTTCGTTCGGTGCGTGATCCAGATCCGAATCCCCCGGACCGTAGGTCACCATTGGACAGTCCCACGCATCGGCGTAGATATTCATATCCGCCGTCCCCGTCTTCCGAAGTAACCGTGGATCGCCGCCCTGCCCGCGGATCGCGACCCGAAACGCACGCGCAATCGGTGTCCGTGGACTCTGCATCGTCGGTTCGATCGCGTCCGTCCAGTTGACGGTTCCAGCCGTCAACTCGCCGTCAGCCAACTCTCTCACGTCATCCGTCGTATACGACGGCGGAACGCGAAGTTGCACATCCAGCGTCGTCTCCACAGCGAGGCCATCGTCCGAGATACCGCCCTCGATCCGGACCGGCTTCGGGGTAACGCGTTCGAACACCGACGGACCCGTTTCCTCGTTTTCTTCCTCTCCGGGACTGTTCGATCCGAACCGCTCTTCGACCGCAGACCACCACGCGATCGCCTCTTGAATCGCGTTGGGTTCCGGTCGAGAGGTGTGTCCCGATTCAGAGGTGCAGATGTACCTTCCGCTAACGATGCCACGGTAGCCGAGCGTGATACCATCCCAGCCGGATGGCTCGCCGTTGACGACCGCATCGGGAGCGTCTCGATCCGCGACGAGATAGCGTGCCCCACGGGAATCGACTTCCTCACCGACGACGCCGACGAAGGAAACGCCGGTCCGAACGGCGGCGATAGCAAGCGCTGTGAGCGGTCCCTTCGCGTCGACCGAGCCTCGGCCCCACAGTTCGGGGCCGTTCTCGCCGTCTTCGATTCGGACCGGAATCTCGCCGGGGACGGTGTCGATATGAGAGGTATAGAGCACGCTGTCATCGGCCGGCGCGCGAACGTTTCCGACCTCGTCGATGAAGGCCGTTCGGTCGTTTTCTTCGAAAAACGACACCAGAACGTCCGCACACGCCGTTTCATCGGGCGCTACTGAGGGAGTTAAAACGAGCGCTTCGAGCAGCTCGCGAGCCTCGGTGTCCGGACCGGAGACCGGGGCAGAATCGCTCATGTGAGAACGTCCTCTACGGCGTCGATGACTTCCTCGGCGTGTTCGCGCTCGATGGTGAGCGGTGGCAACAGCCGAAGCACGGTCCTGCCCGCCGGCAGCGCCAAGACGCCGTGTTCGAGCGCGAGATCTCGAAGCAGCCGGTTCGATCCGCGCTTGACCTCGATGCCGGTCATGAGCCCATGGCCACGGATTTCGCGAATCGAATCACCGAGACGGTTATCGATCTCCTCGCGAATGTACGAACCGACCGTGGCGGCGTGTGCGGGGAGATTCTCCCGTTCGATCACGTCGAGCGTCGCGCCCGCGGCCGCGGAGACCACGGGACCGCCGCTGAACGTCGAACCGTGATTGCCCGCGTCCTCGGCGATCCACTCTCGACAGAGTGTCGCGCCGATCGGAAGGCCGCTCGCGAGGCCCTTCGCCGTCGTCAGGATATCCGGGACGATACCGTATTTCTCCGCCGCCCACAGCTCTCCCGTTCGACCCAACCCGGTCTGGATCTCATCGAGGATCAACGCCGCACCGGCCGCCTCGGTTTCGGTCCGAACCGATCGAAGGTACTCCTCCGAGACCGGGTTAACGCCACCCTCACCCTGCAGCGGTTCGAGAATGACCGCGGCGGTCTCGTCGTCGATCGCTGCGGCCATCGCCTCGGCGTCACCGTACTCAACGAACTCGAAACCGCCAGCGAGGGGCTCGAATCCGTCTTTGTATTCGTTCTTCCACGTGGCCGAGAGCGCCCCCATCGTCCGGCCGTGGAAGGCGCGAGTCGTCGCGATGATCTTCGGTCGCCCGGTCGCGTGACGGGCGAATTTCAGCGCCGCCTCGTTCGCCTCGGTCCCGGAGTTACACAGCCATACGTTGTCGATATCGCCCGGTGCCACGTCGGCTAGCTGTGCATACAGCGCCGTTCGGGCCGCGTGCGGATACGATGCCTGAACGTAGAATAGCTCCTCGAGTTGGCTTTTCGCCGCATCGACGACGGTGGGATGACAATGCCCGACCGGCGTGCAGGCGTAGCTCGCGCCGAAGTCGAGATACTCGTTTCCATTCGTGTCGTAGAGATACACTCCCTCGCCACGGTCGATACGAATCGGTTTCTCTGAAAAAACGAAGCCGCTCATGGTTGTATCTGTATCATTCAAGCGCGTCCGAGAGGACGTGCGTTCCGCCGCCGTCGAGGGCTGCTCGGATCGGTTCGTCGGCGTTCGCATCGGCGATGACGACTTCACGAGCGCCCCCGTCGAGCGCCTCGGTCGCCGCCATTACCTTCCGACTCATAAAGCCCTCGGCGGCCGCTTTCAGTTCGTCGTACGCAGCAGGCGTCTCGACGCGTTCGATGAGCGTCGAGGGATCGTCGGGATCGCGATAGACGCCCGAAACGTCGGTCAACGAAACGAGCGTCGCACCGAGTTCGGCAGCGACTGCCGCCGAGGCTCGATCGGCGTCCGTGTTCACTGCGACCCCGTCATCGGCCAGCATGGGTGGTGAAACGACGGGCGTGTATCCGTCCGCGAGTAGCGTTTTCAATAACCCGCCATTGACGGCTTTGATCGTCCCCGAGTGATCGCCGCGGCGGATCTTCTTTTTGCCGTCTTCGACGACGCGGACGGCCGATTTTCGAGCGCCGCTCAACAGACCGCCGTCGACACCCGAGAGCCCGACCGCGTCGACGCCTTGATTTCGCAGTCCGGTCACGAGATCCGTGTTGACGAGCCCGGCCATCGCCATTTTGAACACGTCCATCGTCTCGGCGTCAGTGAACCGACCGACGACCCCGGACGGCGTTTCGACGTATTCGGGTTCGATACCCATCCGTTCTAAGGCGTCATCGACCGCCGTCGAACCGCCGTGGACGACGACGACATCGATGCCGTCGTCTTCTAATCCCGCGATATCGGCGAGCGCGCCTTCGGGATCGACGGCGCGTGCACCGCCGATCTTGACGACAACAGTCGTACCCATTTCAGGGCGCCCCCACCGGGTGAAGACCGCTGAATTCGAGGCCGGCGGTCTCCGCGAGACCCAGCGCGATGTTCGCCGCATGAACAGCCTGGCCGGCAGAACCTTTCATCATATTGTCGATCGCCGAGAAGACGACGACGCGCCCGTTGCGCGGATCAACCTCGAAGCCGACTTCGGCGTAGTTCGAGCCGGCGACGGCCTTCGGTTCGGGATACCGATAGACGCCGGAACCGCCCGCGACGATACGAACGAACGGTTCGTCGGCGTAGCTGCCGCGATACGCCTTCCAGAGATCGGCCGTCGAGACCGGGCTGTCGGGGTAGACGTGACAGGTCGCGGACGCGCCGCGGGTCATATCGACCGCGTGCGCGGTGAACGAAACCTGTGTCCCGAGGAACGCTTCGATCTCGGCTTCGTGACGGTGCCCCGTCGGGGCGTACGGGCGGACGACACCCG
>SKKJ01000276.1 GCA_007121575.1 Natronomonas sp. | reverse complement strand
GCTCGTTCACCCCGACGTCTCGACGTTCATCGTGACGGAGATGTGCGCGGAGGGGTCGATGCCCTCGCTCGCCGTTCCGATCGACGCGACGATAACGGTCGATCTCGAAGACGCAACGCACGCGTTCGTCGTTGCGGACGGTCGGACGCGCGAACGAGTCGAGACGCCGACACGGGTAACACTCGAAGTGGCCACCGATCCGGTCCGAGTCGCCGGACCGCCGCTGGATTTCTTCGCAGCGCTCGAAAAGCTCGATTGAGTCGACGGGGACCGAACCGGCGTTGGGCCGATCGATACTGCCCCTTTCGAAAGCCCTAACGGCGGTCCAGCCGTATCATCTACCCAATGAGCCAGCAGCTGCCGGACGTACAAGCGTCGAGCCCGGATGTCAGCGTCGGACTCAACCGCGTCGGTGTAACGGGGGTCGAAAAGCTCGTTAAACTGCATCGAGAGGGCGATCGACCGATCGTTCTCATGGCCGACTTCGAGGTGTTCGTCGATCTTCCCGGCTGGCGAAAGGGTGCGGACATGAGCCGAAACATGGAGGTCGTCGACGAGATGCTCGAAGAGGCCGTTTCCGAGCCCGCCCTCCGCGTCGAAGACGTGTGTGGCGATGTCGCCGAACGGCTCATCGAAAAACACGAGTACACGACGAGAGCCGAAGTTCGGATGGAAGCCGAATACGTGATTCGCGAGCGGACACCGGCGACCGATCGGCCGACACAAGCGACCGCCGATATCATCGCCTCGGCGACCGCACACGAAGACGGGACGACGAGAGAAGAAATCGGCTGTCACGTCGTCGGAATGACCGTGTGTCCCTGTTCGCAGGGAATGAGCGAATCCCGAGCGAGGGACGTGCTCGAAGGACTCGATGTCGATCGCGAAACGATCGATTCGTTCTTGGCGGAGGTCCCACAGCCTGGCCACTCACAACGCGGACACGCGACGTTGACCGTCGAAACCACCGGGCAGCCCAGCGTCGACCTTCACCAACTCATCGATATCGCCCGCGATTCGATGAGCGCACGGATATACAACCTCGCGAAGCGCCCGGACGAGGACCACATGACGTTTCAGAGCCACAGCGATGCGAAGTTCGTCGAAGACTGCGTTCGAGCGATGGCCGAGGGAGTCGTGAGTGCCTATCCGGACCTCCCGGGCGATGCGATCGTCAGAATGGAGCAATCAAACGACGAGTCGATCCATCAGCACAACGCTCACGCAGAGCGCATCGCGGAGTTCGGACAGTTGAAAAACGAGGTCGGAGACCAGTGATCGGTCCCGACGTTTGCGGTCTGTGAACGGGCGATCGTGTCGAATTCGTAAAGCTATAACAGCAGTTCGTCCGCGTTCTCCCAACGAGGCGTGAACTCCTCGCGGACGCTTTCCGTGAACTCTTGATCTTTGAGATCGATCATGGCGAAGATCTCTTCGCTTTTCAATGGGTGGGCGACCTCGATGACGACTTCGGAGTCATCTAAAAGCGTGAAGCTCCCCGAAACGTTCTCGCTCGTCCGGACGGTGAACCGTTCGTGTTCGATCAACGAATCGCGATACCGCTCCCCGATCGATGCCGGGAGCGCTGGGACGAGATCGGGCCGCATCAAAAGCCGTATCTCGACGCCGCGTTCCAGCGCTTCGATGAGTTCATTGAGAACGAGCGTCCCGACCTCGTCGATATCGAAAAACTGTTCGGTATACGTCGAAAGCACCATCACGAGCTGTGAGTCGGTCGCGGAGATACGCTCGAGGAGGAGATCGGAGGATTCGGCCGGTCCGACAGCAGCAGTCCAGAACGTTTGCTCGACCGGCTCTGCGGATTCTAACTCACCAGCGAGATCATCGACGATCGACTCATACTGGTCGGCCTGTTCGTCGAGTTCACGTTTCTTTTCGGTCAACAGGCGATCGAGCGCAGTCGTCGGTTCGACCGCGACGTACTTTTTCGGCCGCGACGCTGACTGCGAGCGAACGAGGTTGTACTGTTCGATACTATTCAACACGTCGTATATTCGACCCATCGGGACGTCACTGGCGCGAGACAACTCTTTCGCTGTTGTCGGACCAGTTTTCAGAAGGGATCGATAAGCACGAGCTTCATACTCCGACAGCCCGAGGTCTCTGAGACTCGCCATTGAGTAATATTCCTCACTCGGGATGTATAAACACATCGCACGTTTAGCCAAGGGGTAAGTTGTTTTTTGAGTACGTGAGACGTCCGTGATTATGGGAGAGGTCCGTCACCAGCCCGCTCAAGGAGCTCATCGGGGGTCGTCGCCGGATCGCTCGTTTCGCCCCCGCGGACGGCAACGGCATCGTCCCGGTCTTCGGGGACGACGACCTTCTCGTGATCGGCGATCCGAAGCGCCGCCCGGTGGAGAACGGTCCCAGCGGGCGGTGTTCGGACGACGAGCGGATCGTAGTGCGCCCGTGCACAGGCGGCCGCATATCCCGCCGCTTCGACACCCATTCGGTCGTACGCACCAGCAAAGGCGGCAAGCGCGTCTCTCGCCGCCGAACCATATCGATCCTCGCCGGTGAGTGCGTCCAGTTCTAACAGTGCATCGGCCATCTCCGCGTTCGTCCCGATCGGATATAACGGCCGAGCCAGCAATCCGGGCCCGGTCGGCGTTCCGTCGAGAAACGAACCGTTCGCCGCGACGAGACGCTCGATCGCACCGTCAGCGATTCTCCGAGCAGGTTCCAGCCATCCGTCTGTGCCCTGCACCTGCGCTGCGGCCGTCAGTCCCGAAAGCACGCGTGCGTGATCTGCCAACAATCCGGTTTCGCTCCGTTCACCTTCGAAGTGGGTCACTGATCCGTCCTCGAGGAGCGTTTCAACGACGTATTCGAGCGCGCGTTCGGCGTATCGAGCAGCGTCGGCGTCGTCTGTGACGGCGGAGAAATTGAACAACGCTTGTGCGGCCATCCCGTTTCGGTCGGCGAGTACGGTCTGATCGACGTGCGGTGGTGTCGCCGCTTCTCGTTCGGTCGGCTCGAGCGTGTAATAGTCGCTCGCGGCTTGGCTGGCGGCGAAGGCGGTTCCGGTCCACGCAGTCGTCGTTAAGTACTCCACCGTCCGTTCCGCGGTTCGTCGATAGGAATCATCGCCGGTGTACAGATAGCCGTTCGTGAAGGCCCTGAGCAGTGCGGCGTTCTCATCGATCAGCTTCTCGCGATGAGGCTCGCCCCAGTTCCGTGTCTCGGCAAATCGGTAGAATCCGCCGTCGTAAGTGTCGAGTAAGTGCGTACGGACCGCTTCGAGCGTTCGTGTCCCACGAGGTCGGTCGCGTTTGAGCGCGAACTCGATCGTTCTCGGGAGCGGAAACTTCGCGTCGGTGCCCCAACCACCGAACTCCTCGTCGAAGGCGGCAGCGACCTGTTCGACCATATGCGCCTCGATTTCGGCAGACACGTCCCCTCCAGGGAGCTCGTTGTTCGCGACCGACCGGGGAACGCGGCCGGCAGCCGAGCCGTTCGTCTCCCACGCGGACTCCACGCTATCGAGCACTTGTCGAAGACCATCCGGACCGAGATACGTCGCTCCAGAGAGCACTTCACCGTCAGGGGTCAAAAAGACGGTCGTCGGAAACCCGCCCATATTGTACCGCTCTCGGATCCGAGGCTGTCGATCGACATCGACGCGAATCGGGACGAATCGGTCTCCGATGTTCGCCGCGAGCTTCGGATCGGAGTAAGAACGCTCGTCCATCCGTTCACACCACTCACACCACGGCGCTGTCAACGAACACAACACCGGTTTATCGGCGTGCCGAGCGGCTTCAAACGCGTCTTCACTCCACTCGTGCCAATCGACGAGCGTGCCGTCGCGAAAGGTCATACGAGTGGGTTCGGCGGCAGCGCCGAAAGGGGCTTCGAAGCGTGACCTTTCAGAGATACGTCTACCGTCAGCGCTTGTCACCTAATACGAGGATCCGGAGGATATCCCCATACGCCGGTCTCGTGATGAGCACACCGATGAGCACACCGACGATCGTCACGATGGCGAACCCTTGGAGATCCCCGAGCGAGAGGACCGCGAGCGGTGACATCGCGATGATCGTGGTCGCCGCCGCGGCCCCGATGACCCAGAAGGCCTTCCGGAAGCGTGATTCGAACACCTTTGAGGTTCTGACATCACCCTGTTGCATGATCTCATCGGCGATTATCACGAGATCGTCGACCCCGGTACCGATGACCGCGATGAATCCAGCGATGTGTGAGAGATCGAGCGGCAACCCGACCGCTGCCGCGAAGCCGAGGAGGATATACACTTCGGCAGCCGCGGTCAACAGCATCGGCGCGGCGACTTCCGGTTTCCGGTACCGTAAGAACACCATAAACGCGACAGCAAGTACCGCCGTCGCACCGGTCAAAAGCGAGAGCGGCTTGAACTGCTCGGCGAGACTCGGCAACAGGAAGAACGTCGTCCCGCGGTTCTCGATGTCGAGTTCCGTCCGGAGCGCACCGGCTCGCATGTTGATCTCAAGTTCGCGAGCGTCCTCGAAGCTGGTCGTGGTCGTTCGATACGACGGGCTTTCATCGAACGCCCCGCTCGCAAACGAGGAGGCCAAATCGGGGGCGATACCGGCGGCGAAGACGACCTCACCGTCGAGCACCGTCAGCAAACACCGGCCCGGATTGTCATCCATGTTCTCATCGAGCGACCGTTCGAGGTCGTACGCACACTGTGTACCGCCCTGCTCATCGAAACCGTTCGCACGCATCGCATCGCCGAATCGTGCACCGGCTTGTTCGTTCAGGCGAATCGGAACGAACGTGTCGCCCTCCTGTTGTTGAGCCTGTCCGATGTCGGCAAGGTCGCTTTGATCGAGTAACGATTGGGTCTCGTAGGTGTTATTTTCGCCCGGATACAGCGCCCAGATCTCGACCTGACCACGATCACCGATGAGGTTGATGACTTCCGTCCGGTTCGCACCGGGGACTTCGACAACCATGAACTGTTGACCCGGTGCGCTCACTTGAGACGCAGTTCCACCACCGAGACCGCGTTCTCTCAGCCGCTCGTTGAGAACGTCTTCGACGCCGGCACGAGTGTCCGCGGTGACGCCCATTCGAACGTCGCTTTCGGTGGTATCGAACCCGGCTGCACGGAGCGCGGCGGCGAAATCCGCCCTCGTCGTGTTTCCGACTTCACTATCGTCGAACACCTCGACGGACTGTTCTTCGAAGTCGGCCCGAACGTCACCGGAACTCAGCCGGAGTTCCTCTTGCAAGACGCTTTCGATCTCGGATTCCTCGTCCGGTTCAAACTCGAGTCCCGAGACAGTCATTCCCACGAACGGCGCACGAACCTGCGTCCCACCGGAGAGTTCGAGACCGAACTGCAGATTCGTATACTGTGATCCGGCGGCGTTTTCATCGTCGTCGGCAGGCCCCAAAATACCACCTTCACCACCAATGGGTGCAAAGAGCGCGACCGTACTCATAACCATGAACAAAGCGAGCAGCCAGATTCGCCAGTGTTTCTTGAGATGAAGCTTCATTTCGCGATCCCCTCGTATTTATAGTATCGAAGTAAGCTCACGTTGAGCAGATACGTGTTCATCAGATCGGCAAGCAAACCGAAGACCAAGATCAATCCGACATCCGGCAGTAGCGGAATACCGAGTAGATACGCCACGACCGTCATGACGACCATCGCCGCGATCGATGTGACCGTCATCGTGACACCAGTCCGCATCGCGCGGAACGTCGACGTATAAAAGTCACCGTGCCGTCGAAGGATGTGGTTGTTCAACAGCAGGTCCGAGTCGACGGAGTATCCGATAAGCATCAACAGTGCCGCGACGGTCCCGAGCGTCAGCTCGATATTGAAAAGCCGCATCAGCGCGAGCGGGATCATGATATCCGAAAACGCTGATGCGATGACCGCGAGCGACGGCACGAACGTTCGGAACATCAGCGCGACGAGTAACGCCATTCCGGCGAACGCGATCGCCAGACCGAGCAGCGCCTGTCGCTGGGAATCTGCCGCGAAGCTGGCGGAGCGCTCCCCGACCGATTCGATCTCGTAATCGGCCGCTTCAGCCTGTTCGATTATCGGATCAGCATCGTCCGCTTGAAACGTCAGCTGATACGTGTTTGCCTGTCCGGCGATCGGTGTGATCGACTGGACCTCCCCGTCGAAGGTCGCTTCGATTTCAGCCGGCGAGTCCGTGGTGACGACCTGCATTTCGGTCCCACCAGTGAACTCGATGCCGAGCGCGACCGGTGTCCCGGTCACCACGGTCGCAACGGCGAGAATACCGAGAGCAACCGCCAACAGCCCGAGTGGGATAACCACCAACTGTCTGTTGGTGTACTCCGTGTAGTCAACTTTCGGTACCGACGCGTCCATGCCCCCCGATGCGAATCCCCTGCGAATAAGGGTTGTCGTTCGTTCGTCGAAAAGGTCGCGTCCGGTTCGGTCGGATTCCGCGTCGACGAAGTACGCTTACTCGGTGACGACGATCACGCCGACCATCCCGCCTTCGATGTGCGGAATGCAATAATTATGGTGTCGCCCGGGAACTTCGAAGGTGTGTTCGTACGTTTCTCCCGGTGGAATGTT
>SKKJ01000176.1 GCA_007121575.1 Natronomonas sp. | reverse complement strand
GCAAACGGTGGCGAATGGCTGTTCGCACCGAGCGCCCAAGCCATGAACAGACCAGCGAATGTGGCGAAAATAACGAGCGTCCAGAACGCGAAACTCACCGCTTGACCCTCCACACTCGATCGACGCGTTCGGAACAGGCAGGTGTGTAAAAGCCGACGGGGAGGGCAGGTTCACCCGGACCGTCATGGAAAAGACTCACGGGTATCGGTTACGACGAGGCGTGTCTTATGAGTTTTTGTGAGCGTGTCTTGTGGTTTCGGGATCTTTGACGGTCGCGACGACGATGAAACGACCGTATGACTGATGAACCGACGGTCCATCGTGCCAACACTTAATATAAACATCCGCGCTAACAGCGCGTGTGAACCTCGAAGATTACACCGTGCTCGATCTGACGTGGCTGTTGCCGGGACCGTACGGAACGATGTTGCTCGCGGATATGGGTGCCGAAGTGATCAAGATCGAAGAGCCGACGCGGGGCGATTACGCCCGCTGGCTCGAACCGCAGGTCGAGCCGACCGACTCGGGCGCGCTGTTTCACTCGGTGAATCGGAACAAAAAGAGCGTCACCCTCGATTTGAAGAGCGATGCGGGGCACGATGCGTTTCTCGAACTCGTCGCCGAGGCGGACGTTGTCTTCGAGCAGTTCAGGCCAGGCGTCGTCGATCGGCTCGGCATCGGCTATAAAGATCTCAAGGAGGTAAACGACGAGATCGTCTACTGTTCGTTATCGGGATACGGACAGGACGGCCCCTACAGAGACCGCGTCGGCCACGATATCAACTACGTCGGCTTGTCCGGGCTGCTGGGTGAGACCGTCTCGAAAGACGGAACGTTCCCGGCGGTGCCCGCCTACCAGATCGGCGACAAAGCCGGCGGGATGTTCAGCGCGTTCATGATCGTCTCGGCGCTGTTAAACAGAGAAGCCGGGAACGGCGGTCAGTATCTCGACGTCTCGATGACGGACGTCGTGACCTCGTTTTCGACCGGTCAGAGCTGGCGGGCGTTCATGCCTGAAGCCATCCCGGAATCGGAGCGCTCACCCGCGGCGATGGAAGCACCCTGTTATCACGTCTACCGAACGAAGGACGACAAGTACGTCTCGATCGCCCCACGCGAAGAGAAGTTCTGGGAGCAACTGCTGAAAGAGCTGGACCGCGAAGACCTCATGGAGTACCAGTTCGCGACCGGCGAGGACGCCGAGTACGCCAGCGAAGAGCTTCAATCGGAGTTCGAAACGCGAACCCGAGACGAGTGGGAAGAGTACCTCTCAGAGGAAGCGATGTTCGCACCGGTAAACGAGTTCGATGAGGTGTTCGAACACCCGCAGCTACGGGCGAGAGAGATGGTCGGCGAGATGGACGTCGGCGACGGCGAAACGTTCTCGTACGTCGGCTTCCCGGCAAAGTCGTCGAGTGAGATCGATGACATGCGCACGCCAGCGCCGGAGTTCGGCGAGCACACTGACGAAGTGCTTTCACGCGTCCTTTCGGAGGAACGGCTGGCGGAACTCAAAGAAGACGACGTCGTCTGATCGTCTGATCGCCGGTCGAAACCGTCGAACGACGAGCCGTGAGTCGCAGAGACTCATCGGATATCGAGTGACTTTCGATCGAAGTGCCGCGAACGGGCAGCCGAAAAACAGTGAGGTATGGTTTTACATTCGTGCTATCGAAGGGGTAGGTATGGAGTATCAAGACTCCGAGAAAGCCAAGGAGTTAGCCCGAAGAGCGCGCGAGTTCGTCGATGAGGTCGTCATTCCACGGGAGCGAGAACTCGAAGGCGGGACGAAGGTCCCCGAGTCGGTCATCGAAGAGCTGCGAGAGGAAGCGAAAGCGCGCGATCTCTACGCGCCACAGATCGCCGAAGAACACGGCGGAATGGGGATGGAATTCCGTGACGTGCTTCCGTTCTTCGAAGAGGCGGGTCGAAGCCTGATCGCGCCGAAGGCGATGCGGGTAGACGCCCCGGACGAGGGGAACATGCACACGCTCGAACTCGCCGGGACGGACGAACAGAAAGCACAATGGCTCGAACCCCTGCTCGAAGGTGAGTTGACCTCTGCGTTCGCGATGACCGAACCACGACAGGGGGGCGGGGCGGACCCGAAGATGGTCAAAACGACCGCGGAAAAAGACGGCGATGAGTGGGTCATCAACGGCCACAAATGGTGGACGACGAACGGCGGCGAGGCAGATTTCTTCATCACGCTCGCCCGGACGAATCAGGACGTCCATCCGTACGAGGGCTGTTCGCTCATCATCGTTCCCGAGGAGACACCGGGGCTGGAGATAAAGCGAGACATTCCTCACGTTGGCGACGATGTGACCTCGACGGTTCACTCAGAGCTCCGATATAAAGACGTGCGCGTACCCGTCTCGAACCTCCTCGGTGAGGAAGGCGAAGGGTTCACCATCGCCCAGAAACGTCTCGGGCCGGCGCGGTTGACCCACTGTATGCGATATTCCGGGATGGCCTCCCGTGCGCTGGACGTCGCGAAGGCGTACACGAGCGAACGCGAGGGATTCGGAAGCACAATTTCGGATAAGCAGGGCGTCCGCTTTGCGATCGCGGAGGCGGAGACCAATCTTCACGCGGCGCGGTCGATGGTCCGACACGCCGCAAACGAGATCTCGCGAGGCAACCAAGCCCGCGTAGAAGTCTCGATGTGTAAATACTTCACGGCGAACGTCACCGAAGAGGCGATCAACACCGCGTTGCAGTTCTGTGGCGCGAGCGGACTCGGCAAGGACCTCCCGATCGCCGATTTCTACGAGAACGTTCGGCAATTCCGCATCGTCGACGGGCCCGATGAGGTACACAAACGCGTTATCGCGCGTGCGGCGTACGACGACGTCGATATGAGCGAACTCGACGTGCTGCCGGCGTTCGGCGACGATAGCTAATCGCCGATTTCAGGTCGGTCGACAGCATTTCGGACAGGCTTCGAAGAGAGGTAGAATTAACCCGTCGTACACCGACGGTTGTGACATACCCACATGACGAACGATGAGACGTACGCCGAACAGCTCATAGACGAAGGCGCGCTCAGGGCGTATCTGACCGAAACGATCGGCCCTGCCGATGCATTCACCGTCGAACACCTCGGGGAAGGCCACTCGAACGAAACGCTCGTGATCGAATGGGGCGATCGAGATCTCGTGTTGCGTCGACCCCCGGCCGGTGAGACGGCGCAGACGGCGCACGACGTGCTCAGAGAACATCGGATTATCTCTGCGCTGGAATCGACGGCCGTGCCGACGCCGACACCGGTTGCCGCCTGTGAAGACGCGGCCGTCATCGGGAGCGAGTTCTACCTCATGGACCGTCTCGATGGGATCGTCATCCGAAACGAGGAACCCGATCGGTTCGCCGAGCCGGATCGACGACGGCGGGTCGCCGAAGAGCTCATCGACACGCTCGCGGCGATTCACACCGTCGATTACGAGGCGGCCGGGCTCGGCGACCTCGGCAAACCCGAAGGGTTCCTGGATCGACAGGTCGACCGGTGGAGTCGGCAATTTAACTGGGCGTACGAGACGACAGAATCGGACCGCCCGGTCCCACACATCGAGGAGATCGGTTCGTGGCTCGAAGCGAACGTTCCGACCACCAGCGAACACGCGCTCGTTCACGGCGATTACAAGCTCGATAACGTGATGTATGGACCGAGCGCGGAGCCGGAACTCATCGCCGTCATGGACTGGGAGATAAGCACGCTCGGCGACCCGCTCCGAGATATCGGATGGCTGCTGTGCTTTTGGGATCTCGATCCGCTGATCGAAGATCTCATGCCCACGTTTTTGGATCGTGAGGGGTATCCGGATCGAGACGAGCTGCTCGCGCGTTATGAACGACAATCCGGGATCGAGGTCGTCGATTTGGATTTCTACGTGGTTTTGGGACTGTATATGCTCACCGCGGTCTGTGAGATGTTCTATGCACGATATCTCAACGGAAACAGCGACGATCCGCTCTATCCACAGATGGAAACGACGGTTCCGGAGATCACTCGACGAGCGAAGGCGATTATCGACGGGGATCGAGAGATCTGATCAGATACTGACGAAAAAGACGAACCGACTGAGATTCTGGATACCACAGAACATGAAACGATCGACCATAACAGCGATTGCGGGCTTCTCACTCGGAATTTTGTTGATCGATGCGATACAGAGCGGATCGTACACGTGGGCGGCGTTCGGGCTTCTTGCCGCGGGTCTGTTTTTGTTTTTTGAGAGAGTGAGTAAAGAAAAGTGAGCCACTACGTGAACGGATAAGCGACAACGAAGTTATTCACAGCAGAATTCGCGGAAAAAATTATTAATAGTGAGCATTATACGCATGTATGCACAAGCAGATTCTGATTCCGGTCGAAGAACACGAAGGGACCGAGAAAGCGATCGAGTACGGTATCGAACTGGCGAAACAGAACGACGCGACGGTTCATATCCTGCACGTCGCCGAACAGATCGCAAGCCGTGGAACCTTCCACGAAGGGGTATTCGGCGACGATCTCGATCAAGAAGAGATAAACGAACGAGTGCGCGACCGAGCGTCGGAAGTGATCGAACCGTATGCCAAACAGGTAGAGGAAGCGGGCGTACAGACGGTAACGAAGGTGGTCGGAGGCTCACCACACAAACGGATTCGAGCGTACGCGGACGAAAACGATATCGACGTGATCGTCATGGGAACACGAGGGCGAACCGGTCTCGGTCGTCCACTCCTCGGGAGTGTCACCGAACGCGTCGTTCGACTATCGAACGTTCCCGTGATAACGATTCCACTGAAGGATTGAGTCACTCGAATAGGCCCTCCGCATAGAGACTTCTACCTCATTTGATGGAGAACAAACATGTATGCGTAGGCGGATTCGACGAGGATGGCAGTATGATTTTCCATAAATTTTATGTATAAATCATTCATCGGGTTGCCTGTGCGTTGCTTGCACGCGTCACCGACAGGACGTTAATCTTGCACGCGTCACGGAGACAGTACACATGATCGCGAAACCGCTCAAAGCACTTGGCGAACGATCGGCAGCAGTATCGACTCGTATCATACCGGATCCGTGGGTACTCGTTATTTTACTCACGGTGACTGCGGTGGGAGCCGCACTCGCCGCCGGAGCGAGTCCGGCCGAAACCATGAACGCCTGGAACAACGGTGTCTGGGATCTGCTCACGTTTATGGCACAGATCTCGATCACGTTGATCGCGGGTGATGCGATCGCGAAATCCAGGCTGGCAACGAACCTGTTCCAGCGCATCGCCGAAATCCCGTCCACGCAGTTCACGGCGGTTTATATCGTCTGCATCGTCTCGTTGATCGCGGGGCTGATTTCGTGGGCAATCGGGCTCATCGTCGGTGCAGTGATGGCTCGACAGGTCGCATACCGTGCGCACAAACGTGGGATCAAACTCCACTACCCCCTGTTGGTCGCTGCGGGATACACCGCATTGATGATCTGGCACATGGGTATCACGACATCGAGCGGTCTAATGATGACCGATCCGGCTGCGATTCCGGATACGTTCCCTGAGTACGCCCAAGACGGGATTCCACTGGTCGAGACTATCGGAAGCACGGTCAACATCGTGACGGCTGGCGCGCTTTTAGTTTTGTTGCCGCCGATAATGGCGCTGCTTCACCCGAAAAGTGACGACGATATCAGACAGCTTCCGGACTCCGTTATTGACGAGCTCGATGCGAAAGTTTCGAACGGAGAAACGGCAGAAGGAGAAGACGTAGCAACCGACGGTGGCGAGTACGAAGGAGAGAAAGATTATCTCGCCGATAAACTGAACAGAATGCGAATCTTCGGGGTCATTATCGCGATCTTCCCCGCGTACTATTTCATCAATTCGATATTGCAAGGCGGTATTATGGGATTCACCCTCAACGCGATCAACGCGATGTTCCTCACCTTTGCGATCCTCCTTTGGCTCCATCCGCTCAAACTCGTCGAGCAGATGAACGAGAGCATCCGAAACGTCGCGGGGATCATCCTGCAGTTCCCGTTCTACGCGGGAATCGCCGGCCTGCTCGTCGGCACGCCGCTCGGGAATCTCGTCTCTCAGTTCTTCGTTGACATCTCGACGCCGCTGACGTGGCCCATCTTCGGACTCATCAGCACCGGTCTCGTGAACATCTTCGTTCCGTCCGGCGGTGGCCAGTGGGTCGCACAGGGGCCGATCCTCTTAGAGACGACGAACCAACTCGGAATGCCGCTATACGTTGCGGTAATCCTCGAATCGTTCGGTGACGGGCTCACGAACATGATCCAGCCGTTCTGGGCGCTCCCGGCGCTCGCACTGGCTGATCTCCGTGCCCGTGACATGCTCGGTTACACGTTCATCGCGATGCTCGCCGGCTTCGTCGTGATGGCGACGACGCTGACGCTGTTCGTCGGCCTTGTCTACTCGTAAACAAAGATAGGCGGTAGAACCGATTTTTGTATTTAAATCCTTGAAAATTCCGAACATGACGGTACATATCGGATTTTCAACATAGCGGTCGCACGTTTGGCACGCGATTCCGCATATATACTATTTAACTAACAGACGGCGAGTTTATACGATTCGATCGCGTAATCGCTGATCTATGATGCTGTCGACACACGCGTTGGTCGGGATGGCGATCGCGCTC
>SKKJ01000243.1 GCA_007121575.1 Natronomonas sp. | reverse complement strand
GCCCGGATTCGAACGACAAACGAATGACTGGATCGGTCGAAGCCGCGATCCGTTCCGGAGCCGATGCCGTCTCGTTTCATATGAATGTCGGCTCGAATCACGAACGCGAACAAATCGAGGAACTCGGTCGACTGACAGACGAAGCGGCCGAGTACGGATTGCCCGTGCTCGCGATGACGTACGCGCGTGGACCAGATGTCGACGGGGACGATCCCGAAGCGCTCGGTCACGCGGCCCGTTTGGGCGAAGAACTCGGCGCAGATCTGATCAAAACCGGCTACAGCGGCGACGCGGAAAGCTTCGAGCACGTCTGTGCGTCAACGAGCTGTCCGGTACTGATCGCCGGCGGCTCGCCCGGTGGCGACCTCGAATCGTTACGCATGGTTCGAGGTGCAATGGACGCCGGTGGAGCCGGTGTCTCGATGGGACGGACGATCTTCCAACACGACGATCCGGAACGGATGGCGCGAGCCGTCGCACTCATCGTTCACGAAGACTGTAGCGCCGACGAGGCGCTCGAACGGGCCGGTCTCGACGCCTGAGGCCGCGCTATTTGGGGACAAAAGTAGACATTCGTCCTCGATCGGCCCGTGGTAACGCGACCCTCGCAAGGGTTATACCCGTGTTGGCTGTACGTTTATTTGCAATGTCAAACGGTAAAGTTGACTTCTTCAACGACACTGGCGGCTACGGTTTCATTTCGACTGAGGATTCCGACGAGGACGTGTTCTTTCACATGGAGGACGTTGGCGGAGAGGATCTAACGGAAGGGACGGAAATAGAATTCGAGATCGAGGATGCCCCGAAGGGCCCACGCGCGACGAACATCGTCCGCAACTAACTCCGAGATCAATTCGTAGAACACACCGGCCTCGCTAACGCGATTCCGCGTATTATTCGTTTTTTGTGATCACTGTCCGACAGCGATAGATATCGATCGATCTCACTTACCGCTTAGTCGCCAACGTATACGTCGTGTTCGCGAACACGTTCGCACCGGCGAGACAGTCGTCCATTCGGGTGAATTCGTTCTCGCTGTGACACTCACCACCGACGCTCGGCACGAGTATCATCGCGGATTCCGCGATATCGTTCATCGGCATCGCATCGTGGCCGGCAACGCTCTCGATGTACTGATACGGGTAGTCGAACGAGTTCGTCGCGTCCTCGATCGCGTCCGTAACTATCGATGAAAAGTCGGTTCGGTCCTTCGCCATGATCTCTGCGATATCGTACTCGGTGCCGTGGTTTCGACACGACGCGGTGAGCGCGCGTTCGACCTCGTTTTTCGCTTCGGTAACAACCGTATCGCTTCCGCTGCGGAAATCGATCGAGAACGTCACTTCGCCGGGAATGATGTTGCGTTTGTTCGGAGAGACGTGCACTTCGCCAACGGTCACGACGCTCTCGTCGTCGAGCCGGTCGGGAATCGACAGAATGTCCCGAACGGCCTCGCTTGTGGCAGCGAACGCGTCCTGTCGATCCTCCATCGGCGTCGGCCCTGCGTGTTTCGACTGTCCACGGACGGTCACTTCGAGCCACGTGCTCGCGTAGATCGCATCCGCGATGCCGATCGAATTACCGTTCGCTTCGAGTTCGGGCCCACATTCGATGTGCAGTTCGAGATACGAGTGGATATCGCCCGCCGTGCAGGGTCGATCCCCGTCGTATCCGATCCGTTCGAGCTCTTCTTCGAGCGTCACCGTCCCCTCGTATTCGTCGGGTGTCGAAAGCGTTTCTTCGACCGACGCGCGGCCAGTAAACGCGGAACTACCCAGGAGTGCCGGCGCGAACCGAGCCCCTTCCTCGTTCGTCCAGTTGACGATCACGACTGGGCGATCGGTCATAATATCGTGATCGTCGAACGTCCGCAGCGTTTCCAGCGCTGTGAGAACCCCAAGTTGGCCGTCAAACCGACCGCCGTACGGTTGTGAATCGAGATGTGATCCGATGAATACGGGCGCGAGATCCTCCGCACCATCTCGTCTTCCGAAGATATTTCCGACCTCGTCGACGCTCACGTCAAGATCAAGCGCTTCGAGATCGTTCACGAACGTATCTCGAGCTTCCTTATCCGAGTCCGTGAGCGCGAGCCGGTGTAACCCGCCGTTCTCCGTACCGCCGATCTCGGAGTACGCTTCAACGGTTCGTTCGAAACGTTCGTCGTCGATTTGAACATCCATAGCGGCCAGTTCAGACGGATTCATATAAATCTGCGGGCGGTCGCGGTCGTCGTACCGGCCGCCTATACACGAGTGTGGCTGGCCTACGAGAGAGCAGCGTACCGCTTAGCTGTGCAATAATAAAGCCGAACAGCCGTGGGGTATCACCATGGAACCGGACAATGTCCGTGAGTACTGTGATGCAATTCTCGACGAGGTCGAACGTGCCGTTATCTCCGACCGTCAGGTGTTGCGGTCGATACTGGTCGGGTTACTGGCGGATGGACACGTTCTGCTCGAAGACGTTCCCGGAACCGGAAAAACGCTGACGGCTCGCTCGATTTCGGATACGCTGGGGCTTTCGTTTTCGCGCATTCAGTTCACGCCGGATTTGCTGCCCTCGGACGTGACCGGTGCGAACATCTTCAACGAAAGCGTCCGCAAGTTCGAATTTCAGCCAGGGCCGATCTTCGGAAATATCGTACTGGCCGATGAGATCAACCGTGCACCCCCGAAAACGCAAGCCGCCTTGCTGGAAGCGATGGGGGAAGGACAGGTAACGGTCGACGGTACGACACATCCGCTCCCGGAGCCGTTCGTCGTCATCGCCACACAAAACCCGGTCGAGATGGACGGGACCTTCGAACTCCCGGCCGCACAGAAAGATCGGTTTATGCTCAAGACGAGCATCTGATATCCGGACCTCGAAGGTGAACTCCAGTTGGTCGACCGACGTGCTGATCGACTGACACAGGCTCCATCGGTCGAACAGGTCTGCACACCCGAGATGATCGAGGCGCTTCGAGCCGCTCCCGAGCGGATCAACGTCGAGAGCGGAGTGCGGAGATATCTCGTGGAAGTCGCCCGAGAGACACGCCACGATCAGCGTGTCAGTACAGGCGTGTCCCCACGTGGCGTCCAACGGTTCTTCGAAGCCGTTCGAGCACACGCCGCCGTCCACGGTAGAGCATACGCGACCCCGGACGATGTCAAGATGATCGCGCCGAAGGTACTTTCACACCGGCTCGTTCTGTCGACGGACGCCCGAGTCGATCGCGTCGATGCAACGGACATAATCGAAGAGATACTCGAGACAATGAACGTCCCTCAGATCGCCTAGTACGGACAGGGCTACGCCACAATGTCCGTCGGGCAGATCACGTACACCATGAGTATCGTTTGTTATCGTTCGCCCGATATTTGAGAGAAGACAGATACAAATGGTGTCTTTCCGTTGAATCGGTATGGAGACCGATAAGCCGCTTCTCGTGAAGGACGTTATGTCGACACCACTGAAAACCATCTCAAAGGAGGCGACTGTGAAAGAGGCTGCAACTCTAATGCGCGAACACGATATCAATGGGCTGTTAGTTCCGGGGGTCTCGGTAGGGATCATCACCACAACGGATGTGACCGAAGCAGTTGCTGAAAACAAAGATCCCTCAGAGGTTACCGTTGCTGACGAGATGACAGCACCTGTCGAACGAATCACGACGGAAGAAGAACTGACCCAAGCCGCCGAAATGATGACGAATTTCGGGTTTAAACACCTTCCAGTGGTCGATACTGACGGTGACTTTGTCGGGATGGTCTCTATGACGGATATCACAGCACATCTCGCGTGAACTACCCCACCCTACTCGCTCACGGCTGACGCCGTTTGCTCCTTGAGGAAAGGGACTTAACGCCTAATTCCAGTTAAAATAATCGGGGAATCACCGATAAGAAGCCACGGCTAGCGCGACTCCCGCGATGAGTAATGCGAGGAGTGCGGTGAACGGAAGTTCGTCGATACCGAGACCGTTAACGAGGTAGACGAGCCCGATGGCACCGGTGGCGACGACACAACTGGCGGTACAGTGGACGAGTTCACCACGGATCGTCGGCGCACCCAAACCCAGCTGGCCGCCGACGGAGATCGCGTTTTCTGCAGCGTCCCACGCAAGTATCGTCAAAATTCCGGCCGCGAGGATCATCGCAAACGAGATGCCTTGAACGACACCGCCGATCAACACAGTAACGAAGATCAAACCGGTACCGGTATCGACGAGGGCCCGCTCCCACCCGAGACGAATCGGGACCAAAGCGGCGACGAGGACCCACAGACCGAGTAAGCCTGGAACGAGTTCGATCTGTTGGGTGAAAAACGCCGGGCGCGTGACGGCTTGCACGAGCGCGAAAAGGACACCCGCAGTGCCGGCGAGCGCAGCGGCGACACCGAGGACAGACAGTCCGCGTCGCCAAACGAGACCGCCAATCGCGAACGTGGAGATGCTGGCGACGGCGATCGCAAGTATCTGTCGCTGTACGTCCGCATCTGCGACGATCGAAACCGCGAGTACACCGGCAACGAAAGCCAATCCACTGCTGATTCGGACGGGATGGCGAACGAGTCTCTTTTTCATTTCACGAACCACTCCCGAAGACCGGCCAGTGCCGTTCCGAGTCGCTCGTCAGTATCCCAATCGACGGCAGGTATACCAGCACGATGAAGCGACTTCAGCCGGTTCAGTCGCTCGGTTCGAACGAGCCGACCACCGGCCGTTTCATCCGCAGTTACGTCGGGGCTGACGACCGTCACCGCACACCCGCTGCTCTCGAACCACTGGGCGATCCGGACCGCTTCATCGTCGCAAAGTGGTGTCAAAAAGAACACCTGTGTTCTGTCGTTAATGTGCGTCCGTATCGTCGAGAGCTGTCGATCGAGGTCCATCGTTTCGAAAGTATCGCCGCCGTCGGTATCAGCTGCCGAGAAATCCGCGAATCGGCGACCCGTGATACTCATCGAACCGGTCGCTCGAGGCGGGGTTAACGAAAGAGCTGGGTCGACGGCGAGAAGCCGAGACAGCCGTTCTCTATGATCACGGCCAGTTCCGGGTGGGAGCCAACACAGCGTTCGACCGACAGCGGCCAATCCAACGCGATGGTCGGCCTGAAACAGCGTTCCGGCGATCCGATCGGCCGCGTCAGTCGCATATGCCACGGCATGGGGGTTATCTTCGGAGCTAGCTCTGTAGGCGGCTTCGCGGGCATCGACGCAAAGCACGATATCGGCGAGCTGTTCCTTCCGGAAGTCTATCGAGATAAGCTCTCCCGTTAGAGCGTACCGACGCCAGTAGATTCGACTCGTCGAATCGCCCCGTTCGTACTCCTTGACGCGATGAAACTCAAGGCCGCTGCCGCCATCGTCCGTGACGAGTTGCCCGGATCGATGTCGGCTCGTAGCCCGAAGCGGTACCTCGGGAACTCGACTCCCGCACTCGATGACCGTTTCCTCGGTCGCGGTCGTCTCGGTTTCGGTCGCACCGCTGGCGTCCCGCGCGATGACCATCGTCGGGCGGAACCGATGGGTTCCGTGTCTGGCTCGTATCGAGTACTCGATCGTCGCCGCAGATCCCGGTCGCAATGCCGTGCCTCGTCGGGGAGACCCTCCCTCAACCGAGAGCATCGGTGGCACGCCATCGACGAGTCGAAGGTCGAACAGCGTCGCATCACCCACGTTACGGATCGTTGTCTTCACGTCGACGAGATCACCAGCGCGCGGCGAGTCGGGGTCGACCTCCCGTTCGATTTGTACCACCGGATTCGGCGGCCCCGTGAGCTGTGGATACGCGGCGAACGCAACGGCTGCCGCAGAGAGCATGAGTAACAACGGACGCTTCGCTAACAGACCGATCGCCAGCGCGAGAAGTGCGACGGAGACGACGCCTCGCCAACGGTTCGTCCGCCGAACGGCCACAGCGGGCTCCCCTCCGGATTCGTTCTCACCGGGTTTCGAGTTCGGAGCAGCCATGATCAGTCCCCCCTCGACAGCGTTGTGCCGGAGCCCCGTTTTGTTCGTCGATTCCCGACCCGTCGTTCGCCGGTATCGCCGAAGTCCGAGCGGACGGATTGATCGTTGTCGCGTTGACGGGGCGATCTCTCACTCTGGGCTGCGTCTACCGCTTCAATGGCCTCGACCGCCCGTCGAGCTCGATTGGGCATCCCGAACGACGCGCTTCGAACGCCGCCTTCGCCCGCATTCGCGAGCAGTTGCGCGACAGCGTCGTCATCGGTCCACGTTCCCTCATCAACCCGGCGTTCAGCCTGTGAGCGTGAGCAGTTCGCTGCGCGCATGAGCGTCTGTATCGCGGTTTCGCGAAGGCGTTCGCGGGTTGAACGATCGACCCACATTCCATAGATCCGACCGTTCGCCCGATCGAACGACGCGCCAGGGTACATCGCCGACTGTACGTCCTCGACGATCGGGGTCTGGACCTCGTTGACGCCGGTTACCCGGCGAATGAGCACGGCGAACAGCGCGAGTCCGACCGTCGCGAGTCCGACGACCGCGACGACGAGGTAGTCGCTGCCGAGTGCGGCGATCAACGCCTCCATCGGCAGGTGTGCCGCGGTTTCGGGGGCGAATACGACGAGTATTCCGATCACGAACACCGAGAGACCGAGCGCCAAGAGCAGACCGCGGAGGATCCGGCCGAAAAGTGACGGCACCGACATCAGTTATCACTCCCGTAGCGGCGCGGGCGGCCATCACTGG
>SKKJ01000135.1 GCA_007121575.1 Natronomonas sp. | reverse complement strand
GTACTATCACCGGTTTTCGGGCGATTCGACGCCGCTTCTCGACGAGCCCGGAACGAGAGCTGAATCCCTCAGACAGGAGTTCGTCTCACGCGACGACGCGGTTCTTTTCACATCGCTGTGGGGAACGCTCACCGAGGGCGTCAGCTTCGATGACGATGCGGCCCGAAGCGTCGTCGTCATCGGCGTCCCGTATCCACATCTCGATGATCGAATGGAGGCCGTCCAACGGGCGTATCGCGGTGAGTTCGGTGAGGGTGACGCCGATGCGGGTTGGCGATACGCCGTCGAGATACCGACGGTTCGAAAGACACGGCAGGCGCTCGGCCGCGTGATTCGATCACCCGACGATTTCGGTGTCCGTGTTCTCGTCGATGAACGGTACACCGGCTCACAGCGCACAGATCTCGGCGAGTATAGCGTCTACCCGAGCTTTCCACCCGAAGAACGGCGTGAACATATCGATATCGCGCCCGAGAAACTGAAGTTCGCGATGTTGAATTTTTATACGGATATGGGTGCGTGGAGCGGCGATCCGCCGACGCCGTGACGGTGCGTCTCGTTTCTCTGTGTGATCACACGGGGTACTCGGCGTCGGGATCGACGATTCGATCCGGTTCGGACGGCATCCGCCAATCTGTCGCCAACTCGAGGAACTGAACGAGCATTCGACCGGTCGCGCCCCACACCGTATAGCCGTTTACGCGGAAGTAATGGATTCGGATATCGCCGTAGTATGGATGATCTCGGCGTTCGGACTCGTAGTTTTCGAGATCGGTCAATCCGGAGAGTGGGAGGATGGCGATCTCTGCGACTTCCCGTTCGTCCGGCGTGTATTCTTGATCCGGGACTTTCGCGACGAACGGTCGAACGAGATAGTTCGAGACGGTTGGGATATCATCGAGTTGTCCGACGATCTCTGCGGCGTCGGGGTCGAGTCCGACTTCTTCGAACGCCTCGCGTTTCGCCGTTACGGCGAGATCTTCGTCTTCCGGCTCGTATCCGCCGCCGGGAAAACTCATCTGTCCGGGGTGTTCGCCGAGATGATCCGCTCGTTTCGTAAAGAGGAGGTATTCCCCATCGGGACGGATGATCACCGGGACGAGAACGGCCGCTTTTCGATCCCCCTCGACGGCCGTTGTCGGTTCGTGAGCTGTCACCCGTTTCCAGTCCATATCGCTCATACTTCCTCGGTGTTCTTAGTTCGTGTCATCGGTGACGTCTTCGAGTCGGGGTCGAGCAGACGAAAGGTCTGGCCCACCCCACGCCTCGATATCGTAACTGATCTCGATGAGGTCGTTTGCTCGCTCTCGATCGCCTGCCGTTATGACGCTTTCGACCGCTGAACGAAACCGTTTCGACACTGCTTGTTCGATGACGTCGTGATCGATCGATCGGTTCTCGACCTCGAGAATATGAGGGAGGTCTTCACCTCCCTCCGGAAGCACTGGAAACGCTGCCGGTCCGGGCACGATCAATCGCCTCCCGTCCGCTTCGAGTTCGATGAGTTTGAACGATTCGATAGCGTCGTCGGTGACGTTCGTCGGTGGGTCTTCACCGCGTCGGTACGAGAGCTCTGAGAGCGCATTCGCTGTCTCTTTTGGAGTGAGCGCGCCGAAGAGATCAACGACGCCGGCGACTTCATCCGGGGTAAACATACGATGTCTCTCGTTGCTCGTGGAGGGAACCTGAACGTTCCGGCAAATCGATCGCCGCCGATGGCGACCGTTCGGTTTTAACCTCTTGCCGTCCGGACACGGTGTATGATACTCTCCGATGCCGATATCCGGCGCCGATTGACGGATGGGGAACTCGTCGTCGAACCGATCGCTGACCCAGAGTTACAGATCCAACCTGCAAGCATCGATCTCCGCCTTGGACGGGAGTTCTTGGAGTTTCAGCGCACCAATATACCGTGCATTCACCCGAACAGCGAACAGGAGGTTGACGAGTACGTCGAAGAGACGTACGTCGAGGAGGGCGGCGAATTCATCCTCCACCCCGGTGATTTCGTCCTCGGTACCACCAAAGAGCGGGTCGAGGTCCCGCCGGATCTGCTCGGTACGGTCCAGGGCCGTTCTTCGCTCGGCCGACTCGCGATCGTGATTCACGCGACGGCGGGCATCATCGACCCTGGCTACCGTGGACAGATCACGCTCGAACTTTCGAATCTGGGGACTGCACCGGTCGCATTGAGCCCGGATATGCGAATTTCTCAGGTGATCTTCACGGAGCTGAAAACGCCCGCTGAATCGCCGTACGGCAGCGACCGAGGCTCGAAATACCAGGATCAGACGGGGCCACAAGCCTCCCGGATTCAATCCGATGAGGAGTTCGGTGGTGAGCAACTCGACTCATGAGATTCATCGAAGAGATCGTCGTCGAAGAGTTCCTCCCGACGTTCCGAACCGTATTGGCCGGCGAGCTCCGCGAACGCGGATTGACCCAAAGCGAGGTCGCATCGCTGCTCGGAATCAGCCAAAGCGCCGTTTCGAAATACGCACACGGTGAGGTCGAGATCAACGACGAAATCGCTCGCGATGAGCGGTTCGTCGATCTCGTCGAACGGCTTGCCAATGGACTGACGAGCGGTGAACTCAGCCGTGTACAAGCGCTCGTCGAGACGGAAGTGTTGATTCGCCGGCTCGAACGCGGTGATCTACTCGCCCGACTTCACGAAGCGGCCTATCCACCGATCGCCGAACATGACGGCCCGATCGATATTCACGATCCGGAAGGCGAGTTCCGGGTTACCGAACGAGTTCGATCCTCGGTCCGTCGCGGCGTCCGAACGCTCGAGAACACGAGCGGCTTCGCATCCCTCATTCCGGCCGTCGGCTCAAATCTCGTCGAAGCGCTTCCTGATGCGACGACGATCGACGACGTGGCCGGAGTCCCCGGTCGTATTCTCGATATCAAGGGTCGAGCCACCGTCCCGGGAGATCCGGAGTTCGGCGTCTCCGAACACGTCGCATCGCTGCTGTTGGTGGCTATGCAAGCGGGCTCTGACGCCCGTGCCGCGCTCAATATTCGCTACGATGAACGCGTCATCGAATCGCTGGAATCGTCCGGGTATGAAACCGTCGAGTTCGATGCGGAAGCCGACCTCGAGCGCGCGATCGAATCGGCGATTCAAACGACCCCCAACGCGGACGTGCTGTATCAGACCGGCGGATTCGGTGTCGAGCCGGTATGCTACGTGCTCGGCCCGGACGCCGCCGCGGTCGTTTCAGCAGTTCGAACGATATGCTAATGACCTCCATTCCGGATTTCTACGGTCGGTTTCCCGACTTGTACGATCGAATCGCGACCATGCCCGGTATCGGCCGATGGCGCCGGACTGCCGCACGTCGGGTCGCCAGCCCCGGTGCCACGGTCGTCGAGATGGGGTGTGGTACCGGAGCGAATCTCCCATACCTCCGTGACGTAGTCGGTCCGGATGGCCTCGTTGTCGGTGTGGATATCACTGCGCCGCTGCTCGAACGCGCCCGAACACGGGTCGCGGCGTACGACAACGTCGACGTCGTCCTGGCTGATGCGACGGCTCTTCCGATCCGGGAGGCCGATGCCGTCCTCGCGACGTTCGTCTGTGGACTCCTCCCCGACCCCGCCTCCGTCGTCGATCGATGGTGCGATCTCTTGAGGGCGGACGGCCGAATCGGATTGCTCGATGCGACCGCATCGACACACCATCTCGGTCGCCCGCTCAACCCCGCGTTCCGCATATTCGTCGCCGCGGGTTCGCCGAACGCTGGCGTTACGGAGACGCTCTCCGCCCCGTTCGGGAACACCGACGAGGTCCTCACCCACCGGGTCGCCGCGTCACGGACTGCGCTCGCTCGACGGGCCGTCGATCGGGAATATGAAACGTTCGGGCTCGGATTCGTCGGCTTGTTGACGGGGACCGTTGAATCGACTGATTGAGGTTCGTTTCAGTCGTCCGCCGGTTCGGCTGTCGCTGTCGTCTCGACGGCCGGTGCGTCGACGCCGAGCTCGTCGAGTGCTGCTTGTGCCGCACGCTTGCCGGATAGAAGCATCGCGCCGAACGTCGGACCCATACGTGGAAGTCCGTACGTCGTCGCTGTCGCCATTCCGGCCGCGATGACGCCGTCGTGGACGACGCCGGTTCGCTCGACGACCGCGTCTTCGCTCTCGCCGACCCACATCGAGTCATGGCCGGGTGAATCGTGTCCCGGGGCACCGTACTCACCGTCCGCCGTTTTGTCCATCCCGGTGTTGTGCTCGGCCGCGTGCTCGATACCGGGTGCCTCGAGAACGCCTCGTTCTTGTAGTTTTGAGACGACCACTGCGTCGTGGCCCGTCGCATCGATGACGAGGTCGGATTCAACTGCGATGGGATCGACACACGTGAGCTCGCGGGGGAGGGCGTGTACCGGCGTCCAGTTCATGACGATTCCACCGACTCGGTGGTCTTCTCGGATCACGATGTCCGTGAACTCGGTCATGTTTTGGATCTTCGCGCCAGCATCGCAGGTGGTTTTGATGAGCCCAGAACAGGCCTCGGGGCCGTTCGCCACGTAGAGTCCGTCCGTTTCCTCTGAGGCGGTATACTCGACCTCGAGTTCATCGAGGACGCGCTGGGCGGGATCACGGACGGTCAGTTTGTTCATCAGAAAGCCGCCGAGCCAAAAGCCCCCGCCGAGATAGTTGTTCTTTTCGACGACCATCGTCTTCACGCCCCGTTCGGAGAGCTCTTTTGCGGCCATCAGTCCGGATGGCCCCCCGCCAACGACGATCACGTTCGATTCGGAAAAGTCCATGAACTCCTCGGTCCATTCGGCACCGATCGCACGGGTTACTTCCGCTTCACTGACGTCGCTGAATTCGGTAAACTGAGTCATACAACTGGGTAATATGGGCGAAAATACTAATTAGTTCGGGTACGTGTCGGACTGAAGATATGACGGAACGTCAAGACGATCTCAAAGCAGCAGGGCGATCGCTTGACAGCCGATGGTAAAGACGATCCCGACGCCCAACATCGTCGTGTTCGCCCGGGGATTCGCCGCCGGGGTAATGCCGAAGCTGTGGTGCCACATCGAAACCGGGTAGAAGGGACGGATTCCCATCGGCGTGATGCTGTCTGCGAGCAGATGCGATGTGAGCGAAAGTGCCGTCGCCGTTCCGAGCGTCACAGCAAGCGCGATCGGTCGCCCGATCGCGGTTCCGACGATCCATCCGAGTACGATCGAACCCACCGACATACCCGCGACGAACCAGACGGTGTGTGTCGGTCCCCGGTGATCGATCGGGAGGAATTCATCGGCGTCCGGAACCGTGGCAAACACGACCGCAACGAGCGCGCCGACGAGTGCGAGCGTTGGCTCGTTCATATGGGTCAACACCGCGCCAACGGGCCCATAACAGAACAACGCCGCGCCGATATGTCCCCAACGGTACATACCTGCACTTCGCGTTGCATCGTCTCAAAGGCTCCGACATGTGGATTTTATACCGTTGCGTCCCGTAGCGGCGTCACGAATGCATCGACGCGGGCTACTCTCGACGGTTCTTTTGGGGGGATTTTTGGCCGGATGCTTGGACCCTGAACCCGGTAATGGCACGTCGCCGGAACGGGAACCAGCACCCGATGAACGGGCCGAAATAACGTCACACGAGCTCGTTCGGTACGATGTCGGAACTGATGAGGAAACCGTCGTGATCGAAGGTACCGTCCGGATTCACGAGCCGGATCTTCAGCATATCGAGCTTCGTGGACAGTTTTTCGATGCCGAGGACGAGTTGCTCGATACGACATTCGAGCGCCTTCGCGAGCTGGAAGTCGGAACACAGCCGTTCGACGTTCAGTATCCCGAGGCGGGCCCCGCTGCGGAGGCTGTCGACGGATATACTATCGATATCACGACGATCGTATAACATGTCCTCCAGAGTCTAACATGTCCTCTAGAACGCACTACCGCGTCCACGGTTGCTCAATGTATCACTGGAGGATAACGTGACTCCATCGGATGATCCGTCCGACTTCGATGCTTCTCCCGATCAACACGTCTCTTCACCTACGACCACCCCTAACGAGCAATCGACCACCGAAACCGATCGAACGGCGATCCTCGCCAAGCAAGGAAGCATCACGTTCGCCGGCGATGTGATCAAAAAGCTGTTCGGATTTTTGATCGTCGCAGTGATCACTCGTCTCGTCAGTCCTGGTGTCTATGGGCTTTTCATCATCGCCGTCTCTCTCGTGTTGCTCATCCAGACGCTCGCCGGATTGGGGCTTCCGAAGGCGATCGACTACTTCGTCCCGCAGCATCTCTCCGATGATGACGAGGCGAGCGCGCGCGGGGTGATTTACACCGCTGGAGCGATCGTACTCGTCTCCTCGACGCTCGTTGCTGGCGGCGTCGTTCTGGTTCGCTGGCGAATCGCGGAGCTGTTTAACGAACCCGCGCTCGCGTTCGCCCTGCTGTTATTGGCTGTGACCCTCCCGATGTTGGCGATCTATAACATCTTGCTCGCGAGCTTCAACGCGATCAAACGGCTGAAATACCGGGTGTATATGCGGGATTTCGTCCGCCCTACCGTTCGATTGGTCGTGACGACGGTGCTGCTTTTGGCCGGATTCGGTCTTATCGGCATCGTCGGTGGCTACATCATCGGCCTCTTGATCGCAACCATCGTTGGCGCGGTGATATTGCTCCGAAACGCTCCGCGGCTTCTGTATGGCCCGG
>SKKJ01000368.1 GCA_007121575.1 Natronomonas sp. | reverse complement strand
GAGTGACGGCAAACAGTATATCGCGGCGCAACGTTCTGCGTAAAAGCACGGCAACAGGGGCAATTCTCGTGATGAGCGGAACGTTCGCATCGAGTGCAAGTGCCCAACCGGACGATTTAATTGAAGTCGAAATCACCGACGATCCAGACAGACCGATTACAGATGGGCTGTTCTTGGGAACTTGTGGAGTATCTGTGGAGGATGACTCTTTCGAGGTCTCGGTCACCCGTGGAAGAGGCCGGACAGAAGTTGAAGTCTCAGCTGGCGAACCAGGCATAATTGAAGAATCATTCACGTTGGGAGGACCAAACCCGGTAAGTCAAACGGTTACTGTCTCACCGGACGAGCCGTTGGATCAGACTGTGGAGATCATCGTCACAGCAACGCTAGGACGTATAGAAGACCAAGAGAGTGTTACTGGGTTCTGTATCCCACCTATCCAATAAAGTTATCAATTGAATATTTTAGTGACAATATACATCGAGATATAAACGCCGCTGGTGGGCGGGCTATAGTAACGCCACCGATCAGAGCAGAGTCTCCCAGTTCATTGAGAAATTTCGATCGTATCCTCAGTCGAGCGAGTCCACCGAGTATCGCTTGACACGTTCGTACTCATTGACTGCGTTCCACGGATCATCGTATGACGGCTGTTCGTATGTACCGACAAGCGCACGGTTTGCACTGATACGGTTTGTCGGTGGGAAATTCATAGGATTAGTGAAGTGTAACCTTATTCAGAGATAGTGTACGTCCGGAGTGTCGTACTCGATCCGCCTTCTTCAGCTTCCCAGACCAATCGGACTTCGCCAGATGTTTCTATATGATCTGACTGATTCAGTGTCGCAGAGCTTCCTGCGCGGACGGTATCCGTACTAGTTGAGACGTTATCCCATGGTTCGTCTCCATCCGACATTCCGGATCCAACAAATGTCAATCGCTCTGCATCGATCGAATCGCCACCTTCATGCGTAAAGGTAAGATTGTCTCCACTCATACTCGCGCTGAACTGTGCATTTGGTGCGGTTTCTTGTACTTGATCGCCGAGACCGAGCACGAACGTCCCGATAACGGCCGCCAGAATGACGGTAATTGCCACCATGAGGATGACACCTATCACGGGCGAAACGGCACGGTCGTCGTCTGCGTGAGATACTGTTTTGAATATCATGTTGTTCACCCGCAGTCCACCCGGACAAATACCACTCCGAGACCGTTGACTGCGTTAGCCTCCTGTTGGAAAGTGAGCTATAAATCAGAGATTACGATTTCACGATTCGATTCGAACACTGAGGTATGTCTCAAGCCGTCTTATCCCCAATTTGGTTTAACGTGGGAAATCAGCTGTCGTAACAATCAGATGAATACGCTGTTTCGGCGCTGTTGAAAGCTTCAACGAGTTAGCCAGTCTGTGAATCCGCGACACGGACCGATACCAGTGTTCCGAACTGACCGCACCCGAGAAGAGATCGTCTGATGAAGATTTCAACAGGGCTTTCGCGACGTGAGATATATGTGCTGGGACCGAAAACCCAAACCAGCGTGTACATGTACGATCTCTCCGGAGTGGAACGACGGTTCGCGTTCCTCATCAGTTCCTCTCATTTCACCCAACACGTCTACTACCGGGTACTCCCGCCGTTGATCCCCGTGCTGGCGGTTGCGCTGGCGTATCCGTTGTGGCAACTCGGACTGTTAATCACGTTTTACTCGCTCGGAATGGGTATCGTACAGGCTCCCTTCGGCGTGTTATCCGATCGGATCGATCGGCGGTTTCTGCTTCCGACGGGACTCGGATTCGCAGGGATGGCGTACATTCTGTTCGCCACGGCACCGGCGATCGGTTCGGTGTTACCGGCCGTAACACTCGGTGGACACACGTTTCAGGGCGGATTTCTCGTCATGTCGCTCTCGATGGTGTTCGTCGGAGTCGGCTTGGCCGTGGTCCATCCGGTCGGCTACCCGATGATCACCGATAACGTCGACGGATCGAACAAAGGGAAAGTGCTCGGCATGTTCGGGGCGTCCTCGAAACTCGGGGACGCGGCGGCACCGGCGATCATCGCTGGATTGATCCTGATACTCACATGGCAAGAAGTCGTGTTGTTCTTCGGGGTCGCCGGAACACTCTACGGGATCGTTCTCTACAGAGTGCTTCAAAGCGATCAGTTCGAGACGGTTCCGGCGGTGAAGCGTGAAACGGAGGACGAAACAGGGGAAGAGACGACGGACGAGAAATCGACGAGCACAGAGACCGATCGACGGTCGTACGCATATCCGATGATCGCCGTCTACTGCTTTGCGATCTCGAGTATGGTTGCGACGCGGGGGCTTAACACGTTTTTGCCCGCGTTCGTCGTCGTCATCTACGCGTATTCGTTCGATATCGCAAGCGTACACGTCGGTGCCGAATCCATCGGCAGCCTCTATTTTTCTGTGCTGTTGGTCGCCGGAGCCGGCACGCAACTCGTCCTCGGTGGGATGACGGATAGACACGACGCACGACACATTCTCATCGGCTGTATGGTGATTGCGACGGTCGGCCTGTTCGCGTTGGCGCTGTTGGATCTACATCCAGCGATACTTCTCGGTGTCATCGTCGTTCTCGGTGCCGGGCTATACGGCATCAATCCGGCGCGAGACTCGCTCATAAGCGAGTTCTCACCGCCCGAACGCGAGGGTAGAACGTTCGGGTATCTGTTCACTGCAACGTCGCTCACGACGGCCCCACTTCCGGCCCTGATCGGCTATGTGCTCGAGGTCGGCGGGATGCGAGGCGGGTTCGCGTTGCTCGCGATCGGCCCCATGATCGCCGGAGTCTGTGTCCTCACGCTGTACTCGGATCGGGTGTACGCTTCGAAACGAACACACGTGAGTCAGGGCTCCGATTGAGACAGTTTATCCGTCGGTGTAGAGGTCCCGTTCGAGATATGCCTGTAGCTCGTCTCGAAACGCCGGAAGCCACTCGTCGTGATTGGCGGTGGCGTACTGAAACAGCCCACCCAAAAAGATCGTCTGGATCATCTTGGCCGTTCGTTCGGGATCGACGTCTTGGAAGACGCCAGCTTCGATGCCGGTTTCGATGATACGCTCTATTCGCGCTTGAAAGACGCGGTCGCTTCGGGTGAAGTAATCGCGATACGCGTCGTTGTGCGGTGCTTGACCGCGAAGCTCGATGAGCGCGTGAACGAACTGTTGAGCCTCGGGTGGAGCATCCGAGAGCAACAGTTGATCACAGAATTCTTCGATCGCCTGCCGTGGGTCTTCGGGTGGTCCTGACTCGGTTTCCGCACGGTACTCTTCGAGCATGAATTCGAGACATTCGAGCAAGAGGTCGTCTTTGCCGTCGTAATGGTGATACACGAGCGAGACGCTTTTATCGAACTTCGCGCCGATCCGTTCCATCGTCAGATCGGCGTATCCGTGCGTGCAAAGCGCGCGGTAGGCGGCGGCGAGGATCTCTTCGCGCGTCGTTTCGGGAGATTGAAAAAATTTCATCGAGAGCCTCCAGCGGAATATCTTTCCGCAAGGAGCAGAGTCGATGAGCGAAAAGTGAAAGGTGAAGACGCTGAGGGGTACACGGATCGCGATTCAGACATACTCGTCCCTGAGAAGTGTATCGGGATAACCGTTTTGAATAAACGTTCAATCAAAAGGATTATACCCGCTCCATCAGTTGTTTAGAGTGATGAATTGGTGTGCGTTTCCCGCTGACGTATCGGCCCTCCCCCATCTCCTCCAATCACACAAACAGGGTGCAGCAGCACTGTGTGAGCTTCCAGTTACTGCATCTCCTCTCGCGCTATATCGGTGATCTCGGTGACAGCGACCCGTCATACCCAAACGACGGTGTTCGTTGGCTTGGTGGTCTTTTTCGTGCTTTTCGCGGGGCTTGCGTTCGCTGTCGGGTCCGCGGCCGGACAGAACAACATCGGCGAACCGGAGTTGAACGTATACCTTCCCGACGGCGAAGTCGCGCCGGGAACCGAAACGACGTTCGACGTCCACGTCCAAAACGACGCACACGTACAGACCGGAACCGGCACACAAACGCTCACGACCGCCCGAGCGGTTAGCGTTGAAGTCGTCGATGAGGGACCGTTCGAGATCCACACCGGACAGACACCGATCGGACAGATCGCGGACGGAGCGGTTCAATCCACGGGATTCCGCGCGACAGTCCCTGAGGGGCTCGATGCCGGAACCTACGAGATCGAGGTTCGGGTCAGATATTCGGCGACGAACCGAGAAACCGCGAGCGGTGATCAACGCGTTCGACGAAGCACGCGGGAGACCTTCGAGGTGACGGTCACCGATGACGCGATCTTCGTGATCGGGAACGTATCGACCGACGTACAACCGGGAACCTCCGGCGACGCGGAGATCGAACTCGAGAACGTCGGATCGGAGACGGCCTACGGAACGACGGCGACGATCACCGGCGGCGGTGGACTGATGATCGACAGCGAACAGGCAGAGACGTTCCTCGGTGACTTCGAGCCGGGCGAGGTTCGGACGGTCGACGTCGACGTCGAACTCGCCGAGGCCGTCGGGAGTTCGAACAAACCGATCGAGGCTGCCTTCGAGTATCGAGACGAGAACGGCATCGAGCGCGAGGAGCCGAGAACGGCGACGGGAAGCCTCGCGCCGATCGGCGTCCAATCGTTCAGCATCGAATCGTTGGAAGATACCCTCTCGGTCGGCTACGACGGACGCATCAGCGGCAGCGTTCACAACGACGGACCCACGGCGATCACCGACGGCGTGTTGCTCATCGAGCCGATGAGCGATTCGCTCGTGATCGAAGAAAGGCGGGTTGCATTGCCGGAACTCGCCGCCGGTGAAACGACCGAGTTCGAGTTCCCGACGGACGTGAGTGGACAGGCGGACCCGGGTTCCAGACAGGTTCGGTTCACACTGGAGTATTCGAACGGCGGTCGAACGACCGCAACCGTCGGTCCGGTTTCCGAACGAGTCGTCGTTGATCCACAGCGAAACGCGTTCACGATCGGCGGTGAAGACGTACAGATCACCCAAGGTGAGACGACGGAGTTCACCCTTTCGATCACCAACGAACGCCCCGAAACGCTCCGAAACGTCAACGCGAAACTGTACACCGACAGCCCGCTGTCGACATCGAGCGACGAGGCGTTCGTCAACGAGCTCGAAGCGGGCGAAACGGGCGAGCTCCGATTCGACCTCAGCGCCGCGGGAAGCGCAATGGCGAAAACCTATCGAGTCGAACTCGACTTCCAGTACGAAACCGAGCGCGGTGAGACGGTGCTCTCGCGGACGTATCAACACCCGATAGAGATCACAGAGCGAACGGACACCGGTAGCGACGGTCCCTCACCGCTTCTCGTCGGTATCGGTGTCATCGCCGTTGTCGCGCTGCTCATCGGAGGAGCGCTGTGGTGGCGACGTAAGGACTGATCGATGAGTGATCGGAACACCGGTTCGAAATCGAAACGATCCGATCCGTTGACGAAACGGATCAATCCGATGATAACGAACCGACCGTGGACGATCGTCCTCGCGTTTCTCGTTCTCACTGTGCTCTTCGTCGGCGGAATCGGCGCTGGCGGTGAACAGCAAGCCGGAACAGACCAGTTCACCGAGGACCTCGAGGAGTTCCAAGCACTCGAGGACATGGAGGAGAATTTCGGATCGGGAGTGCGGGCGAGCGGCGGTTCCAGCGCGAACCTCTTCGTTGAGGATCGGGAGCGAAACGTCCTCTCGAAGCCGAGTTTGCTGCGGATGATCGAGGCGCAGTACCGTCTCGAAACCCACGATACCCTCCGGGTCACATCGACGACGAGTCCGGCGTCGCTCGCCGCTCAACAGCTCGACCAATCGGCACAAACCGCCGAACAGCAGCGGCGGGTGCTTGAGCGGACCTCCGAACGCCGGATTCGCATCGCGCTCGCCGACGCCGATGAAGCGGCCGGAATCCCCGTCAGTACCGATTACAACCCGGCGCAAGGGTCGGCGTCCGTCGCCCAAATCGCCGTTAGCTATGATACGCCACCGCTGTCGGATACGGGTGACAGAGCGAGCCTGCAGTTCAGGACGGTCGACGTCGTCGGTGGAATCGAGGGGTACGAGCCGGGCGAGAACATCGTCGTCTTCGGCGATGCGATCATCGATCAGGAGGTCAACCAGCTATTGACCGATACCGCGATCTTGGTGTTCCCCGCGGCGATCTTGCTCATCACGTTCTTTCTCGTGATCGCCTATCGCGATCCGATCGATCTCATGTTGGGGGTGATCGCGCTTATCATGACGCTCGTGTGGACGTTCGGCTTTATGGGCTATGCCGGGATTCCGTTCTCGGATTCGCTCATCACCGTCTTTCCGCTGCTTTTGGCCGTCGGGATCGATTTCGGGATCCACATCATCAACCGGTATCGCGAAGAGCGGGACAACGGCGGAGACATTCAGGCGGCGATGGGCATCACGACCGAGCAGCTTTCGACCGCGTTTCTCATCGTCACGATCACGACCGTCATCAGCTTTATGTCGAACCTGACGAGCACGCTCGGCCAGCTCCAGGATTTCGGCGTCGTCGCCGGGGCCGGCATGATCTTTACGTTCCTCATCTTCGGGGTGTTTCTCCCCGCTGGGAAGGTCGCCTTTGACGGGCTTCGCGAGGGGACGCGATTCCCACAGTTCGGATCGAAACCGCTCGGTCGCGAGGGATCGATACTCGGAACGATCCT
>SKKJ01000237.1 GCA_007121575.1 Natronomonas sp. | reverse complement strand
TGGTAAACAACGGGACGTGGATCGCGCCCGTCTTCCAGACGCCCAAGATCGTGATGATTGTCTCCGGGATCTTCGGCAGCAACGTCGCCACGCGATCGCCGCGCTCGACGCCGAGTTCGGTGAGCGCGTTCGCGACTCGATTCGACGCCTCGCGAAGTTCGGCGAACGTGTACTCGGAAAGTTCTCCCGCTTTCGACACCCACGCGAAGCCGACGTTTCCCGTATCGGCGTATCGGTCGCACGCTTCGTGCGCGATATTGAGCTCGTCCGGTGCGTCCCAATCGTAGGACGCCAACACCGACTCCCAATCGAACGATTGGTATGCCGTCTCGTATGTGGTATCGTCTCCCATTAATAATGGCTTTTCCCCAGTCCATCTATTAAAGCTACCGTCGGCTGTTGGTTTCGTGATGACGCTGCTCGGATTTGCGCCGATCCAACGCGGTTACGGGACGACGGCGAGCTTTCCGAATATGCTCTCTTCTCGAACGCGTCGATGCGCTTCCGGCAATTCCGAGAGATCATAGGTCCCTGCGATTTCGATATCGAGCCAGCCGTCTTCGAGAAGGCGTCCAATTCTTCGTAGCCGCGTTGCGAGCTCGGGTGTGTTCGTCGCGCTCATCACGTTAAATTGTAGCTCTTTTCCGCCGACGGCGGGGAGATCTGTGAACTCGGCGATCCGATGACGGTTCCGATAGCAGACGATCCGTGCACCGTGTGCAGCCACGTCGCAGTCGAATTGTAAATACCGCTCCGGCATGTGATCGACAATAACGCTGGGTGGCTCTTCCACCGCGGAAGCGATCGCGTCTTCGAGATCGTCGCGGGTGTAATCGAAAACCGCATGTGCGCCCAGTTTGGTGAGCCGATCGTGATACTGGGGTGCTGCGGTCGTGATCACACGGGCACCGACCCCGGCGGCGATCTGTACGCCGACGTGACCGACGCCGCCGTTGCCACCGTGGATGAGACAGTACTCACCCGGTTCGATCGACGCGTGATCGATCAGCGCACGCCACGGCGTCACTGCCGCAACCCCGGCGACACCGGCCGTTTTGAAGGGGACTCCCTCGGGGAGCCGAGCGATCTGTTCGGTCGGCGTCACCAGAAACTCGGCCGCGCTTCCGTGCGTCCCCGCACCGAGGTTCGAACCGAAGACCCGGTCGCCGATCTCGTATTCGGTGACGTTCGGTCCGACTTCATCGACGATCCCGGCGAAATCCATTCCGGGTATCGATGGCATCGTTGCCGGTTCGTACGAACCGTCCCGAAAGTACGTATCGACCGGGTTCACCGATGCGGCCCGCATTTCGATTCGAACCTCTCCGACTCCGGGCGTCGGCGCTTCGATCTCTTCGAGCTGCAATACGTCCGGATCGCCGTGTTCGTGGAACCTGACTGCGCGCATATCTATTCGAACGTCAGGTGGGGTGAAAATGTTATGTGGTGACCGACCGGAAGCCCTCTATTAAGGGGAATGGTGGTGAAAACGACCGACTTCGCCCCGAAACGATCGATTCGACGGGTGAACCGACAGCGTTTTTGGAAACTACGCTGAATCCGAGGACATGCCGACCGTCCGGGATATTCGAACGAAGGCTGGGGATGAACCGATCACGATGGCGACGGCGTACGATGCGCCCGCCGCCGAGATCGTCGATGAGGTGGGCGTCGACATCGTACTCGTGGGCGACAGCCTCGGGAACACGACGCTCGGATACGACACGACGCTTCCGGTCACGGTCGACGATATCGCTCGACACGTCGGCGCCGTCTCTCGTGCGACCGAGGATGCACTCGTCGTCGCGGATATGCCGTTTCTCTCGTTCGGCGTCTCCGAAGAAGAGAGCATCAAGAACGCCGGTCGAATGCTCAAAGAAGCGGGAGCCAAAGCGGTGAAACTCGAAAGCGGCCCGCACACCGTTGGATTGACAGAACGGCTCGTCCAGTTGGGAATCCCGGTCGTGGCGCATCTCGGATTAACGCCCCAACGCGTCAACGAGTATGGCGGCTATCCGAGACAGGGGACCGATACCGAGACCGCAACGGAAATCATCGAATTAGCGAAAGCGCACGCACATGCCGGTGCGTTCGCGTTGATCCTCGAACACGTCCCAGCTAACCTCGCGCGAACCGTCACTGATGCAATCGAAATTCCGACGATCGGGATCGGTGCTGGCCCCGACTGCGATGGGCAGGTGCTCGTCTTCCACGACATCGTCGGATTGAGTGAGTGGACGCCATCGTTCTCGAAACAGTACGGGAACGTTCGAGAAGAGATGAAAAACGCGGTCGAAGCCTACGCCAACGAGGTCGAAAGCGGCGAGTTTCCCGGACCGGAACACAGCCACGAATCCGACGACCTCGAAGACCTCGAGTCGTTTTACTGAACGAGTTGATCGTCACTCCATCTGCGGATCAGGCCATCTCGTCCTCTCGATCCCAATGCTCGGGGTCTTCCGTTTTCTCGCGTTCGCGAAGTTGCTGTTTTTGAATCTTCCCGGTCGGCGTGTACGGGAACTCCTCGACGAACTCGATATAGCGTGGGATCTTGAACGAGGCCATCTCGCCGCGGCAGTGTTCGACGATCTCCTCTGCGGTGAGTTCGTGCCCCTTTTTGACGCGCACGAGCGCTTTGACGACTTCCGTGTAGAACTCGTCTGGACTCGGGATGATGGCGACTTCTTCGACCGCATCGAGCGATTTGATCACGCCTTCGACCTCGTACGATGAGATGTTCTCACCGCCGCGTCGAACGATGTCTTTCTTCCGGTCGAGGAAGTAGACGAATCCGTCTTCGTCGATCTTCCCGTAATCGCCGGTGTAAAACCAGCCGTCTTTGACCGCTTCGGCGGTTTTCTCGGGCTGGCCGTGATACCCCGCCATCAGTGCGGGACAGTTTTGGATGATCTCGCCTTTCTCGCCGGACGGAACTGGCTTTCCGTCATCATCGACGACCTTGATCTGCTTTTCCGCCGGTGGAAGCCCGATACTGCCGATCCGTCGTTTCTCCGCATCTGTCGGATTGAGCATCAACAACGGGTCTTCGGTGAGAGAGTACCCTTCGACGACCTGTAGATCGAAACGCTCCTCGAACGGCTCGATGAGCTCTGCCGGCGTTCCCGCAGAGAAGACGAGTTCGACCGGGTTATCGGCGTCCGAATCGGATTCGGGGATGTTATCGAGCATCTTCAGCATACTCCCCATCGCGTTGAATTCGGTGACGCCGTGCTCGCGACACCAGTCCCACCACCGCGAGGACGAAAAGCGCTCGTAGATGACGACTTCTGCCCCCGCAGCGGCCGCGCCGAGCGTCGAGTAAATCTGTGCGTTCGCATGAAACAGTGGGAGGGCGGTAAAGAGCGTGTCCTCGACGGTAAAGCCCATCCGCTTTTGGAAATCGATCGCGCTGATCGTCCAGTTTTCGTGTTGGCACTCGACGGCTTTTGGCGGTCCGGTCGTCCCGGATGTGTACATGTGTAAGCCGACCGTTTCCGCGTCACCGTCGTGTGAACCGACCTCGGCTGATTGCTCAGCCGCAAGCGCCGGCAGTGACTCGTATCCATCGACTTCCTCGGTCACGATGATCTCCTTGACGCTCGTCCCCTCAGCAGCTTCGACCGCGATCTCGAGGAGTTCGGGGGTCGTTAGCAGTATCTCCGGTGTTGAAAGCGCGAGAGAATGTTCGAGTTCTGCGGGTTGATACTCCGGATTCGATGGCGCGCTCACGCTATCGAGATAGGCGTTCGCGAACATCGAGAAGATGAACTACGGACAGTTCGGGAGAAATAGGCCAACGCGATCGCCGGCCTCGACACCGAGCTCGCCGAGCGCGTTCGCGTATCGTTTCGAGACCGCCGCCGTTTCTTCGTAGGTGTATCGCGCGTCTTGGAACGTTAAAAATGGCTTTTCGGGCGTCTTTTGGACTCTGGTTTCGAGCAGTTCTTCGATACGCATCATGCGATATCAAGTGTTCTCGCTCGGTCTATGTAAATTATCATTCCTTTTGAATCGTCAGTACCGGTGATCTCACGTCTCTGTGGCTTCGATCCCGTGTTCGTCACCGCTTTTCAGCGGAGTCGACGACAGTATCGCTTCGAAAAGCGTCCGTTCGGCATGCCGCAGGTGATACGAGAACGTTGGTGGGGCGATTCCGAGCAATTCAGCGATCGTTTCACCGGAGGTTTCCCGAGGCCATTCGAAATATCCCCGATAATACGCTGCCTCGAGTGCTGCACGCTGTTTTTCGGTGAGATCAGCGTTAAACACCGAGTGTGCTCGGTCCATACGATCTCTCGTTCGGGAGAACTGTCGCTTCGAAAGGAACCGGGCGGCCGGATACTCTTCAGTTACGATTTTAGTGATCGAATTCACGTCGACGGTCGGTGGAAGCTGGATTCGAAGGTGGAGGTTTCCGTCTTCGAGAACGGCGCTATTAATCGATCCGCCTTCGGAGGCCATTTTAGAACGAATGGAAGATTCACTGGAATTCAGCTCAAATCTGATTTCGTCCGCTTTTTCCGAAAGCACACGCATCGAGTCCCACGGCGGATACTGATCGACCATGGCTTCGAGCGTTTCGCGAGCGTCGGGGTCCATCGTCCCGTAGACGAGATACGTGTTCTCACTCACTGAAATCACGTTCTCAAACGAGATGTATCCATTCATCGTGGTCTCGACCCCCCACGAGTCGAGCATATCCGGGATATGAAACTCGACTGTGACGACCTCGTCGCTCATTAGCGCTTGTTTTCTCTCGGCGGCAGCGATCGCATGACCGATGACTTTGCCTAGCTGGCTGAGCACTGTTTTCTCCGGTCCTTCAAACGCCATGGTGGGTTTGGCGTAGATCCTTAAGACACCGTACGTGGTGCCGTCGTGAATGATCGGGATCGCCACAGTCGATCGATAATCGTACTTTTCGATGTTTTCTCGCCACGGATCTGCTCGCGGGTCGGTTCGGATGTCTTGTGTCGTCTGGATCGTCCCTGTCCGGAGGGCGCGTCCGGTGTCGCCGTTGCTTCGCTCATCTGTGGGATCGACCGAGACAACCACGTCATCGAGATACCCACTCACGCCGGCTTCGGCTCGTTGCCGGACGGTCTGGGAACCGACCTTGACCTCGCCGATCCAGGCGAATTCGTACGATCCCACGTTCGCCAGCGCTTCACAGACCGTTTGTTCGATCTCCTTTCGCGTGGATTGATTGATCACGGCTTCTATGATCTCTCGGAAGATCGTATTCATGCGGCTGAGCGCCGCCAGGTGCTCGCGTTGGTGCTCTCTTTTGTATTCCTCTTCGTCGTTGGCTCGTTCAGTCTCTTCGAGCAGTATCCCAACGAACCGTTCAATCTCACCATCGGTGTCTCGCACCGGTATGATGATCTCTTCGACGACGTCTCCCGTCATCGTGGTGTGTTTTCCCCGGCGGATTTCGTTCGACGAAGCACCGTTCGATCGCTCCGTTTCGGTTAGCTCGTTCGTCTCCGTTCGCAAGCGATCCGAACGTTCCCCGATCGCTTCTTCGGCGGTGTAGCCCGTCGTCTCCTCGAAGGCCGGATTCACGTATTCGATCGTTCCGCGTTTGTCGGTGAAATATATCGGATCTGTGGCTCTCTCGACGGCTTCGCGGAGGGCTCGGAGTTGACGCTCAACCGTCCGTCTTCCAGCGTAGTCATCCGGACGCATCTCCGATGGCCGCCACCAGATACGCCCGTTCGCACCCACCTTTTTGGTTTCGAGTTGCTCGTGCTCGACGAGGCGCTCTAATCGCTCGTAGGTACTTCTGCGTCCGAGATCGAGTCGATCTGCGACTTCTGTCGTCGTCAATGGCTCCCCAGTCGCCTCGAAGATCGACCTCGTCTGTCGGAGTACCTCGGTTAATGCAGACGTTGTCATTGCGTAGTGTACTCATATACCATATTAAGCCCTCCGCCGTCGGAGGGTATCCTTTCCCAAAATTATCTGAATTGAACTGTTTTTACAACCATACATTCTCGAAACGTACGTAATTGATACGCATTCGAATGGTACGATCCGTTGACCTTCCCTAATCAGTTTTAGCATTTCCTTAGGTACCAAGGAGGTCAAGCTTGCGGCAGTCCAGTCGACGTAACTGGAACGGGGAATATATGACATGAACCACGCGACACAATCTGAAGCTCGACCGTATAGAGGAACCGAGCATCTAACGGAGAGTGAGTATCACAAGTTACTCGCGGCCGACCAACGGCGGACTGTGCTCGAAATCTTGGAGACATCGACGCTTCCGATTGAACTCGACGAGTTAGCGTTATTCGTTGCGGCGAGCGAATACGACCTTGAGACCATCGATCAAGAGACGATCACACACGTTACGCTCCATCTACACCACACACATCTTCCGAAGATGGACGATCTCGGCGTCATTGATTACGATCCGATCACGCGCCTCTCGATGCATCCGTAAGCGACTTAATTGGGTGTTTGGTGGGGCGACTTAATTGGGTGTTTGGTGGGTGGGGTTCCGTTCGCCTGCTTTTGAAGGCCACCAAACCGGCTCTCAAGACAGGTTTAAGGTCGCCAATCGACAAATGCTGACACTATGCGATCTGTTAGTATCGTCGGCACGGGAACGACACCGTTCGGCGAACTCGGCGCCGGGGTCAAAGAACTCGGGATCAAAGCGGTTTCGCGGGCGCTTCGCTCCTGTGATGTCGACACCGAAGACGTCGATGCGCTTTATCTCGGAAACTTCG
>SKKJ01000215.1 GCA_007121575.1 Natronomonas sp. | reverse complement strand
GTCCGCCTACGATGATATCCACGATGAGTGAGGTAGCCTCACCGCCGTTTTGGCCGATCACGGCAGGGAACCGTCAGATATTCCGGAGACAAACTGCAGCACCGACTGCCGGAAAAACGAATTCGATACTTTCTCCATAGAATGATAGATACGTCTCAATCGAATGATAGATACGTCTCAATCCAGCTCGATATCGGTTATGCTCGAAAGCAACTCGAATTGGTGTTTGAGATCGGGATGACGATCGAAAATGGGTAACTGATGACGGGGCGACCCCCCCACCCCTTCGTTTCGGGTGGAACACGGAAAAGGTGGGTAGGGGGTAAAACCGAACTGGTGAGTATCTAGTTGAGAAACGTTTATACTACGTGTCGTTGAACCATATCCGTACTAGAGAGAAACACACTTTTAGAATACGGTTTTATTAATTTAGACATCTATCTTTTGTAATTCTAGTAATCTATATACAAATCTAGTAATTTAAACTAGGAATCGTTATCGGGTTCATAGTTTAACGATCCGCCGCACTTACCGTGTCTCTCCAGCTCCCGGCTCTTTTCTCGTTCCAGTTGAAACGAAGGGGTGGGGGTCGGGTGTGGTGGGTGATGACATAGTCGCTCCAGCCCCCGTCTTCAAGAAGCGTTGATCGGAAAGACGTGCTTAACTGCACGCGACCTGCCCTTGTTCGCCCCTCGTTTTGCCTCACTTCGTCTCGTTCATAACCGTTCATATCTCGTTTCGTGCGACGCATGTCTGCCACACAGTTAAGTAGGTGCGGTATGGTAATATTGGCAGAGCGACTCCGATTTCGACTTGAAATCGGGGCGTAGGAGGATGATATGGGATTGCTAACAAGCCTCAAATCGAGTATTTCCCGAGCGACAACGAGTTTGTTCGCAGGGAGCGAGCCGAAGCGAATCGGTATCTATGGGCCGCCTAACGCGGGAAAGACGACTTTAGCGAACCGTATCGCCCGCGATTGGACCGGCGATGCGGTCGGACCTGAAAGTCACGTTCCACACGAAACTCGCCGGGCTCGACGAAAAGAGAACGTCGAAATCAAACGCAACGGAAAATCCGTAACCATCGATGTCGTCGACACGCCGGGGGTCACGACGAAAGTCGATTATAAGGAGTTTCTCGAACACGATATCGAAAAAGAGGACGCGGTTCGCCGCTCTCGCGAAGCCACCGAAGGTGTCGCAGAAGCGATGCACTGGCTCCGAGAAGACGTCGATGGCGTGATTTACGTTCTCGACTCTGCGGAAGATCCGTTCACACAGGTCAATACGATGCTGATCGGCATTATCGAAAGCCAGAATCTCCCGGTTCTCATCTTCGCTAATAAGATCGACCTCGAAGATTCCAACGTTCAACGAATCGCGAACGCGTTCCCACAGCACGAAACGGTCCCGCTATCGGCGCTCGAAGGTGAAAACATGGACGAAGTATACGACAAAATCGCGGAGTACTTCGGGTGATCGAATGCCCGGAATAACAACTGATGACGACGGCGAATCGGGCGGATCACAAACCGGAAACCCATCGGACGGAACGGCTTCCGATGACGGTGGAATTCAGATCGATATGATCAGCGCCGAGCGGATGGACGGCATGCGGACGATGGAGAAGATCCGTCTGATTCTAGACGGCGTTCACGACGGCAATATCGTTATCTTAGAGCAAGGTCTCTCGCCCGAAGAAGAGTCCAAACTGATCGAGGTCACGATGTCTGAGATCAACCCCGATGGGTTCACCGGCATCGAGATCGAAACGTATCCCGGAAAAACAAATAACGATGGTGGGTTCTTCGGCCGACTCATCGGGAACAGTGAGACGAACAAACTGACTGTCATCGGTCCGGCAAACCGTATCGAAACGCTTCATAAAGACGAAACGCTCATCAGCACGCTCGTGACGCGTACCTGAAAATTAATCCCGCCATGCCACACCAGTGTACCGGTTGCGGCCACACGTTCGAGGACGGATCCAAAGAGATGCTCTCTGGGTGTCCTCAGTGCGGCGGCAACAAATTTCAGTTCCACCCGAAAGGATGGTCGGAGGATGGTGATGACTCGATAGCCACCGACTCGAACGCATCAGCCGCAAGTGATACTTCGACCCCTGACAACGCCCCGTCCCCTCGCGATCTCACCGAGTCCGATCCCTCCCGAACAGAACGTTCGTCCGTCGCTCAAACCGTCGGTCGCGCAACTACCAAGGTCCGCGACTTCGTCGCTTCGGACCCGAAGAAACCACCGAAACCAGACGCTGAATGGCCAGACGATTGGGAAAGCAGCGTCAGTTCTTCCGATGACGCATCCAGTTCGTCTCGTTCTCCACCATCTGATTCACCTGCCGGTTCGAACCCCACTGCTTCAAGTGCAGAACAGGGTGTGAATGATAATATAGAGGAAGATGACGACGATATCATCGATGCTGATGCTCGCCGAGAGAGCGCCGAAGAACCCGATATACCGAAAGAAAACGCCGCACAGGCGAGTGCTCGAACTGATGTCGTCTCCCCTGATGAGTTAGATCAAACCGCATCGGAAGAACCCGATGAATCGACCGCAATCGAAGGACGAATCGACACCGACTCATACGCATCTACGGCTGATTCGTCTACGGTTCCGGATTCGCCTTCGAACGGTGAAGTCGTGAGCGAACCGACCGGAGAAGAGCCCGACCTCGCGGAGCTCCGAGCACAACTGAACGATCAGTTCGAGTCGATCAAGATCCTTGAACCGGGTCAGTACGAACTCAACCTGATGGAACTGTACGACCGCGAAGAATATATTATCGCCCTGCAAGAAAACGGTCGATACGTCATTCAGGTCCCCGAGCAGTGGATCGGCGACGACCTCGATGATCGGTGAGTCGATATCTCACTTGAGCCGATCTAACACTGCGTCGGCATCGTACGACAGCGATAACGCACGCGAACGGCCGCGTCCGTCGACGTTCATATACTCCGTTTCGATCAAGCCGAGCTTTTCGAGTTTGTTGACGATCTCGGAGTACCGCGTGTATCCGAGATCAGTCTCGTTGCTGAATACGTCGTACACATCGCCAGCCTGTTCTCCACTGTGATCTGCAAGCACCCGCAAGAGCGCCGTTTCGGAGTCGGAAAGACCCCGCAAATGCCTCGATAAGTGAACGTATTTCGCTTTCTCGTATGCCGTATCGAAGTCCTCAACCGTGACTTCGGTCGAACCGCGCATCTCCGCGCTCAATCCGGCTCGACGGAGGAGATCGATCCCGATACGGAGATCGCCACCACTGTTGGCAGTGTGGCTCGCGACTTGATCGAGCACCTGTGGACCGACGGCATCCGCTCTGAAGCCGCGTTCGACTCGCTCTGTAAGAATCTCGGCGATCTCTCGTTCACCGTAGGCACCGAAATACACTTCTTCCGGACGAAACACCGATTGCACCCGGCCGTCGAGCTCTTCGATCACATCTAAATCGAGATCTGAGGAGACGATGATGACGCCGATCTTCGCACCCGAGTGGGCTTCGTGCGCGCGCAAAAGCGAATAGAGCGTTTCCGAAGCTTCCCCTTCATAGAAGAGGTAGTTGACGTCGTCGAGCGCGACCGTGAGGACGCGGTCTTCTTCGACCAGCCGATCCGTGATCTGCCCGAACAGCTTTTTGAATGAGATCCCTGATGTAGGTGGTTCATAATCGAACAGTCCCTCGAACAGCCGAGAAAACACGGCGTATCGCGTCGAATCGACCTGACAGTTCACCCGAACCGCTTCGACGTCGGTGATCCCCGCGAGCTCGTCGAACAGTTTCTGGACCGCGGTCGTCTTTCCGGTTCCGGGTGGTCCCCTGGCCATTACGTTCAACGGGCGTGATCCCCGAACTGCGGGTCGAAGCGCGTATTTGAGCGTCTCCATCTGCTCGTCGCGATGGAGGAACGCTTCGGGAAGGTAATCGAGTTCGAGGACGTGCTCGTCGCGGAACACGGACTCATCCCACGAAAGCATGTCGTCATCCGCCATTTCACTTTCACCACGCTGGCGTGCATGTTAAGCCTTCGGGAGAATCGCCCTTCTGAAAAGCCTTCGAGAGAGCTCTCCCCTTCGACTCTTCTGTACTATCTCGATTCGCCGTCGAACTTCTCCAATAGTGCCGAATAGAACGCTCTCTCTTCGCTTTCGGCCAACTTCTCGACGATGAGTTCGGGTGTCGAACGAGCCAAGTGATTCTTCACGGGGGAACGTTTCACCTGCAACTCACCGTCCGCGAGACCGATCGCTTCGATACCGTCGACAGTCACGTCGACCGTGGCGGCTTCTTTGATCTCACCGGCCAGATGAGAAACGAACACTGCTGTCGAATCGCTCTCCGTCAATGCTTCGAGAATCCCCGCGATGATCACCGCGCTCGCGCCCGGTTCCGTTATCGATTCGAGTTCATCGACCAGTACGAGTCTGGTTCGATCCCCTTCGACGAGCGAGCCGAACTCTCGAAGCGTCGATTCGAACGCGCCGGCATCGAGCGTTCCTTGCGTTTTAGCTTGATAATGGAGCGCCTCGAACCGCTCCACTCGCGCGCGTTCCGCCGGGACCGGCAGACCCATCTGAGCCAACACGACGACGGTTCCGACGAGATCGAGCGTTGACGTTTTCCCACCGCTGTTGACCCCGGATAACAACGAGACGCCTTCGACCGCATAATCGACCGGCTCGACCGAGTCAAACGGCACGTCCAAAAGCGGTGAACGCCCCGCCTCGATCGTGACTCCTCGTCCATCGATCTTCGGGAAGGTACACTCGAAATCGCGAGCGAAGCGCGAAACGGCGAGTTCGACATCCAACTGCAAGGCAGCCTGGACGAGCGATTCGGCCGGATTTCGCATTTCTCTGAGTTCTTCGGCGAGATCTCGCTTTATTCGGGCGGCACGACGATCTCGTTCGGCGGTCAACTCCTCTCGTAATCGCGTTATTACGCGCTCGTCGTGTTCGACCGGAAACGTCGGCTCTTCGTTGAAGGCCTGCCGAACGAGCGATTCATGATCCGAAACCGAGAGCGTATCTACGAGATGCTCGCGAGCGGCCTCGATCGATTCGGCGAACTCGTCCGCCAGCTCCCGCTCTAAGAGCGAATCCACACCCGCACCCCGTTCGACCAGTGACAACAGATCTGCTCCTTCGATCGTCACGTCACGCTCTTCGATCGCCTCTCTGAGTCGGTCGTTCGCCACGCTTTCAGCCATCGAGACCGCAGTATCGAGATCGTCGATCGCGGTTTCGAGTCGCGCTAACTGGGAGTCTCCCGTGACGGTTCCATCGGAATCGAGCCGTTCGAGCGCGCGCTCTAACCCGTCGATGTCACATGACGGCTCCATCTCTGCAGCCCTGTGGACGGCCGCCGCCGCCCGCAGTCGATCGCCGTTCTGTGCGAAAAACGCCAGCGTCCGCTCGGGAACGAGCGCCGCCGGATCTTCTAACGCTGCTGGTCGAACCCGGACGTCGCCCTCAATTTCGATACCCGAGAACGCCTCGTCGAGGACGATGACCGACGAGTACCCTCGCGCGAGGTCTGCGATTCCACGGGTATCCTCGACTAGTTCGACGCTCAACTCCGGAACGGCGTCTCGCGCTTCAGAGAACGTCTCGGCGTCGTTCGTCGCGAGACATCGATCTCGAATCCGGACGTCTCGGGACGCGTCGAGCGGCTCAACACCGGAAAGCGCCTTGAGCACCTCGGCTGTCGGCACTCGGTCGATCGCTCGTTCGGTGAACGCTCTCACTTCCGAGATTCGATCCGCTGACGAACTCGGATAGAGCGTTTCGAGGTGTTTCTTTCCGTACTCCGTCACCGCCCGTGTCTTGAGAAGCGCGAGCACCGAGTCATATAACTCACTCGCACGCGCCGTCGCCAGAAACTCGTCCGAATCACCGTGGCGATGTCTGATCGCAGATCGGGCGATTCGGGCCGCCCGCCCGTCAGAAATCCCCGGAGCACGCGCAATCTCCGCGACGTCACCCGCTTCGAGCGCAGCGATCGGATCGTCGAGTTCGGCCAACCGCTCGGCCGTCTTCGCACCGATCCCGTCGATCGCTTCTACGTCTTCGAACATCGAACTCACATGAAATCCGCGATTCCGCTCTGTTTGTTCGTGTCGTCTTCGAACACCGATTCAACGGCGCGATCGAGGATCTCGAGGCGCTGTTTCGTGTATTCACGACAGCCGTACTCCGTCGCGACCTCGATCGCGGTCCCGATGTATTTCTTTCCCGATCCTTCGTGGACTGTCAGATTCACCCGTCCGCCGCACTCTCGACAGTCGCCCGTCAACGGTACCCGCCGGAACTTCTCACCGCAGTCGAGACACCGCGTTTCCTGTCTGGAAAACGCTCGCAAGTTGCCGATGATATCTGGCAGGAAGTGATACTCGATGACTCGTTCGGCAACGTCGGTCTCATCGACGGCTCGGAGTTTTCTGGCCAACTCCAACTGCGCGTTCATCTTCTCCATCATATCACCCAGCGTTTTGTACGCCGAGAGATCCGGCCCCGCAGCGATATCGGTCGTATCGTGGGTGTGATCGAACCCTTGGTACTCCTCATCAGTCCCGAGCGTATCTTCGCCGAGTTGGATTAAATCCTCGACCGCACCCGGATCAGCCATCTCCATCGTCGCCTCGTAGAACTCCCGCGGATACGATCGGACGATGTCCATGTTGTGCGCCTCGTCGTCGATCTCCGAGGGGTCGATCCGCGAGGACATGACCAGGGGTGCGTCCATCCGTCCGCCACGCGAGGAGGGGAGGTACGACC
>SKKJ01000259.1 GCA_007121575.1 Natronomonas sp. | reverse complement strand
TTGCCGATGCGCTGACCATGATGGAGCCGCTCCTGCGTGACAGCCGCGTGCTGGTCGTGCGCACCGTTCCGCCCGAGCCGGTGATGGTGCTGGGCGACCGGGTGCGGGTCGAGCAGGTGATCCTGAACCTCGTGCGCAACGCGGTTGACGCGACCCAGGGCGTGAATAGCCCGCAGATCGACATCATCATCAGCCAGGGTGAGATGGCCAAGCTCAGCGTGCGCGATAATGGCACGGGCATCTCGGATATCGACAACCTGTTCGAGCCTTTCTTTACCACCAAACCGGCGGGCAAGGGTGTGGGGCTGGGCCTTGCCATCTCGTCGGGCATCGTCAAGGATCATGGCGGGCGGCTCACGGCGGTCAACGCGCCCGAGGGCGGCGCGCTGTTCGAAGTCGAGTTCCCGCTCCGCGGACTGCAGCAAGATGCAGCCGAGTAACCCTAACGCGCATGTGTTCGTCCCGTGCTTGCGGGCCGCAGCGATTTCCGCCCTAAGGCGCCGGATGCTTGAGAAGGATGATCTCTCCGTCGAGGATCGTCTTGTGAAGCGTTCGCTCGAAGCTCTCAGGTTCGCCGGTCGAGACGAGATATACGTCTGAGCCGACACGAACGCTCACGTACTCCGAGACCTGTGCAATCGCTCGATTGACGTCCTGTCGTCCCTCGATCCGGTTGATCTTCGAAATCTGTATCGTCTTTTTCTCATCGGCCGCTGCCAAGATAAGCCGCCGGTTGGACAGTAAAATTCGCCCGTCAATCCACCGGATATCGTTCATCTGTTTTCCCTCGCGGACGACGTGTGCGAACGTCCCGGTCGCATCAAACAGCTTTCGCTCGGATTTACTCATGGACGTTCGCTACCTCCGATCCCGCCCAGCTTCGAGAGGGCTGAAAACGCTTGTTGGCGAAGAGTTTCACTTTGCGTTTGATCGACGAACTCGCCGAGCGCCGTCTGCGTCCTTTCCGTCCCGACTTTCCCGAGGACGAACAGCGCTTTCGATCGCGCAGCCTCCCCGGCGTCTCGATCACGGACGAGCGCTAGAAGCTCGGATTCGAGTTGAGGGGTATCGATCTCTGTGAGGCTGGTCGCTGCAAATTGAGCCGTCATCATATCCTCGGCGTTAAGCGCATCAATGAGCGCACGCCGTGCGATGTCGTGGTTTTCGGTTCCGGTGACCTGTCCGAGGAGCCATGCAGCGTTTCGCCGTTGTGGTGTCCCGGAACTGTCCCTCAGTATCTCCGCGAGCGGTGGGATCACTTCGGCAGCCGTTGCTGCCTCAAGCGTCTTCGCCGTCCGTTCCCGAATCGAATGGCTCTGTTGTGCCGGTGCGTTCGAGAGGATCTCAACCATGGAAAACATCGCCGTTCGTCGAACCGGTTCGCTCGTATCGCTCAGATACCCTCCGAGTGTTTCGACCGGTGAAACGCTTCCAAACATCCCGAGAGCGTCCGCGATAACGTGTCGAATCGACTCGTTTGGATCGTCGGCCGCCTCGAGTAACACCGCTAGCGATCCCTGTGTTTTGATTTCACCGAGCGCCTCGACCGCCGCTTTTCGAACGTCGACGTTCGGATCGATTTGCACTCTCTTTTCGAGCGGTTCAACTGCACGGGGATCGCGGATTCGTCCGCAGGCGACCGCCGATCGAGTTCGGACTCTCGGATCGGAGTCTCCCAGTCGATCGATCAACGGTTCAGTCACGCTTGAATCGCCCACTCGCCCTAATCCCGTCGCAGCTGCCATTCGAAGCTCCGGCTGTGGATCTTCGATCACATCGGCAAACGCCCGCGCCGTGACCCAATCGCTTGCCCCCTCTATCTCTTTGTCAGAGAGTGCCGTCACGACCTGTTCGAGCGCTTCTTGTCCGTGTGTATCTATGGCATCGATAGCCGCTGCTCGGACACGGTCGTCGTCATCCTCACAGACAACAGATACCAACACGTCGACGGCGGATTCCGTCTCACCGAATTCGCCGCGTTCGGCACCGATCGTGAGCTCCCCCGTTTGCTCAGAGTTCATTGAAAGCCCCGCCGATTTGATATCATCTGATTCGAACAGTCCGCCGATGATCTCTGCCGCACGATACCGTATCGATGGGTTATCGCTCTGTTGGAGCGTTTCGACGAGCTCGTTGAGGTTTCGGTCTCGCTCTAGCTGATATAAGGACATCTCACGCCCTCCGATAGATATGGTTACTCCTCTCGTACGGTTCATACTCGTCTCTGAACGTTCGTGGGAGTGTTTCTGATTTCCCGATCGTCAGTACTCCACCCGATCTGAGTGATCCGGTGAGTGTTTCGAAGATCGGATCTTTATACGAACGGTCGATATAAATCAGCAGGTTCCGACAGAGGACGAGATCGTACCCGACTTTTTGTGCTCCGCTTATCAGATCATGTTGTTCGAACGAGACCATCCGTTTGACTGGTGGTCTAATCGAAAAACGTGCTTTTGCTTCGGAGGTCCGAATGTGATCATCCGGCGCAGAAAGTACGTTTAATTGGCTTTCGATATCCGTCGTTCGAGTTGACTCATATACGCCCTCTCGTGCTGACCGCAGCGTTTCGGCATCGATGTCAGTTGCCGTGATTTCGATGGATCGATCACGGATATGTGGGTCGTCTCGAGCGAGCATCGCGATCGAATACGGCTCACGACCATCGGAACACGCAGCGCTCCAACACCGGACGGTTCGTTGCTCTTCGCTCAGTGTCCTGAGTACGTCTCGGATTCCTTCCCAAACCTCGGGGTTTCGGAAAAAGCTTGTGACGTTGACACTCAGTGCGTCCAGTAGTGCCGCCCGTTCGTCCGCCTCCGTTGAAAGCACTTCCAGATACGCTTCGTACGATTCACAGCCAGTCCGACGCATTCGCGAAGAGATACGGCGGTCTAAATAGGAGTCGTTGTACGAATCCGGCTCGAAAGCCATGCGATCTGAGATATACTGAATCACTTCCCGAAGTACAAGGTCAGTTTCCGTTCTAGTCATTTCCCGAGACTCACCACGTCAAGTATCGGGACGATGTTCCCGTCACCCAAGATCGCGGTGCCGCTGAGCCCGGAGATCCCGCTCAACGATCCTTCGAGTGGTTTGACAACGACTTCCTCTTGATCGTTGAACGAGTCACATCGAAGCGCGATCGGCCGGACAGACTTTCGAATCCGAACTAACATCGTCGATTCCGTACCGTCCGGCGACCCCCCATCAGCTACGACGGGTGCTTGGGTCTCCTCCAGTGCGTTCCCGAGCGTAAGCGTCTCTTCCAATGAAATCACTGGATACACATCGTCGTTGTGTCTCACGACCGGTTCTCCGCCGACTGTTTCGATGGTTTCGACGGGTGTCAGCTCATCGATATTCTTGATCGGAATCCCGTACTCTTGCTCGCCCACGGTGACGAACAGCACGTTAACGATCGCGACGGAGACCGGTAATCGAAGCTCGACCGTCGTGCCTTCTCCGAGTTCGCTCTCGACGTTCACGGTTCCATCGAGTTGTTCGACGGTACTGTGGACGACATCCATTCCGACACCGCGTCCGCTGACATCGGTCACCTCCGTTGCGGTCGAGAACCCGGGGTGGAAGATCAGATCATACGCCTCGTCATCGGACACGGATTCGGCTTCCGATTCGGAGATGACTCCTTCGTTGACCGCTTTCGTCCGAATCGCGTCCGGATCGATACCCCCACCGTCGTCCGAGACCGAAATCGTCACGTGATCGCGCTGTCTCGATGCGTGCAGTTCGATCGTACCTTCTCGCGGTTTCTCGGCGTTCTCTCGCTCGGCCGGCGGTTCGATACCGTGATCGACGGCGTTTCGGAGAATGTGGATCAATGGGTCTTCGATTTCGGTCAGTATCGACCGATCGAGTTCGATCTCTTGGCCGTACATCTCCAATGAAACCGCTTTCTGTTGGCTTCGTGAAACGTCTCTCACCACCCGGGGGAGGTTACTCACGACACGCTGAAGCGGTATCAATCGCATGTCCATGACGGTGTTCTGCAGCCGTGATGTCACTTTATCGAAATCGTTCAGTCCGTTCTCCGCCGCTTCGTAGTCGTTGCTTTCGATCGCTCGCCGAATCGTAATTCGTCCCGTGACGAGCTGTTCGACGAGGCCGTGGAGCTCATCAAGGCGATTGACGTCCACTCGAACCGACGAGATATCGTTAGTGGACCGGCTCTGAGGGGTCTTTTCGTCCTTGGGTTCGGGTTCGGTCCCCGCGTTGGATGCGATGTTCTCGGCGTTATCGTTGCTGAGATCACGTTTCTGGGCCTTGCTGTTACGGGTGCGTCCTGCAGGTGCGTTCCGTTCAGTGCCGTTCGAATCCGCCGCCGGTGCGAACTCCGTTACTTCGAACCGTTCTACCACTCCGATCGTTTCGAGCGCCCCATTCAACGTCTCCACACTCTCTCCCGGAACGAATACTTCGAACGTCCCGTCGTATTCGCCATCTTCCAATATATCGCGGGGCGGGACTGTTGAAAGCGTTTCAACCGCGTCTTCGATCTGCTCAAGGGTTAACATCGCGTCAACGCCGAGTATTCGATCCGGATCGACTCCAATCCGTGCGTGTACGAACGCTTCGCGGTCGTCGATGCCCTGTAACCGCTTTGCGGCTTCGAGTATCGAGCCATCGTTCGTCTCGCCGTTCTCACCGGACGTTTCATTGTCTCCTTTCTCGTCCGTTGGATCTGTCGTTTCCTTCGTCGCACGGTTAATCGCCGACCGAAGCCGCCCCGTCGTCGCTTCGGGATCTGTCGTCGACTCGCCGTCGCGTTCGACCTCGTTCACTATCGTTTCGATTCGATCGACTCCCTCGAACGCAGCGTCCATAATTTCCGGTGTGACGTCTATATTACCGTCACGTATCTCATCGAGGAGGTCCTCGAGAACATGTGCGAGTTCGCTCGCGTTCGAAAACCCCATCGCACCGAAATTACCTTTTAGTGTATGAGCCGTTCGAAATACCGATTCGATCGATTCATCGTTATCTGGATCGTCCTCGAGTTCGAGTAACGCGTTATTCAGATCCGTAATGCTTTCTCGGCTTTCGGAGACGAATGCGTTAATGTGGTCTTCGTTCATTGTCGTCCTCCAGTTGTAATCAAATCCAAAACGCCGGTCGCGAGTTCCTCTCGCGGGCGAATCTCGTTGACGGCCCCCGTTTCGATCGCCCGCTGCGGCATTCCGAACACCGCGGACGTCTCTTCGTCCTGTGCGAGCACCGCTCCGCCCGCTGCGCTAATCGCTTCGGCACCCGCAGCACCATCCGAACCCATCCCGGTCAAGATCGCCGCCGTTACCGGGCCATCGATTCGATCAGCGGCCGTTTGTAACGTTATATCGGCTGCTGGGCGAACGTTATGAACCGGTTCGCCCTCGGTCAATGATACGCGGATGCGTCCACCACCATATCCGGACACTTCGAGATGCTTGCCGCCTTTCGCAACGAGTGCTTCTCCGCCCCCGATTCGGGCACCATCGGTTGCCTCTCGGACCTCGTATTCGCTCGCCTGATCGAGGCGCTCAGCAAACCGCGCAGTAAACCCGTCCGGCATGTGTTGAACGATGAGAATCCGCAGATTCGCTTCGACCGGGAGTTCGCTGAGTAGCTCTGTGACAACCGTTGGTCCCCCTGTCGAGGATCCGATAACGAGTGTCGGCTCTCGGAGACACTCCGACTCTAACGCAGCATGTTTTGGACGTCCACTTGTCCGCGCTGATGTGTGCACGTTCGCAGGGGTATCCACCGACGCGACCGAGCGAACGGTCTTAGCGAGCCTCGTTTGCTGTCGTTTGATTCCGACGGAGATCTCACCGCTCGGTTTTTCGAAGAAATCGACCGCACCCCGATCCATCGCCTCGAACGTCAACTCAGCGCCGTCCGAAGCATGGGCTGATAGCACCAATATCGGCGTCGGCTGTGCTTTCATGATCCTCTCGACTGCTTCGATGCCATCCATCCGCGGCATCTCGAGATCCATCGTGACCACGTCTGGTTCGTGTCGAATGACGCATTCGACACCGGTTTTGCCGTCCGATGCGGTTTCCACGACCGATATCCCTTCCTCTTTCAGCATATCTGAGACGACCGTTCGCATGAAATGTGAATCATCGACTACGACTGCCCGAAGTCCTGTCGATGCCCGTCCCTCGGAAGCGTCCGTTTGTGTCATCGCGTACGGGTGATCCGGTCTCGGGTGCGCACAGCTATCGATGCATCCTCGTCACGCCACAACGGCCCTCGCTTCGGAAAAAACGATGTTTCCAACGCGTTCATACCTGAAAATGCGCTGCAATACATATCAACACCGGTCCGGACTCACCGTTCGTCACGCAGTTCGAAACATCTCTAATACGACCTGGTCGCCGTAACATATTGAACGCTTCAAACCGAACTGGATACTATGACCACGTTTGAGGCGGGCGATATCACGCTACATAAAGTCCGCGAACACATCTGGGAGATCCCAAAGGAAGGGGATATGCGCGTTCCCGCCCGCGTGTTTGCGAGCGAACGTCTCCTCGAGGAGATCGCCGATGACAAAACGCTTCAGCAACTGAAGAATTCGACGCATCTCCCCGGGATCAAAAAATACGCAATCTGTATGCCGGACGGACACCAAGGCTACGGGTTTCCGGTGGGTGGCGTCGCCGGGATTAGCGTTGAAGACGGTTGTATCTCCCCGGGAGCGATCGGATACGACATCAACTGCGGCGTCAGGATGCTGAAGACGAACCTTACGTACGAGGACGTCCGTGGGAACGAGGAGTCGCTGGTCGACGCGCTCTTCGAAGCGATCCCGTCCGGGCTCGGCGGTGGCGGAGTCGTCCAAGCCGATCGAGAGACGGTCAACT
>SKKJ01000053.1 GCA_007121575.1 Natronomonas sp. | reverse complement strand
CCGAAGCGCCGGATGAGACCGAAGCGGGAAGCGAGGAGTTGAGTGACACCGAAGGCGTAAACGAGGAGACCGAAGCGGGAAGCGAGACACCGGATGTCGAAGCGGGCGACGAAGACACGCTCCAGTCAGCGATTAACGGGATCGGACCGACGTACGCCAAACGGCTCGCCGAAGCGGGGATCGAAACGGCAGAGCAGCTATCGAGCGCTGACGTTTCGGCAGTCGCCGAGGCCGCGGAGGTTGGCGAAACACGAGCCGAAGAGTGGATCGAACAAGCGCGTGAAAAGTGACCGGTAAACGAGCGTCGGTTAACTGACGGCGTGAGATGTATATGTGTTATTGGTTCGTTCGGGAGCGGTGCGTTCAAAATCGGGATCGGCGGGTGACGACACGTCGAGGGCATCGACACCGAGCGTCGCAAACACGAGCCTGATATGTCCGAGGTACGGTATTCGGACTTCGGCGGTGCCGACGATCCATTCGGGTCTAACCGGAGCCGAAAGCCGCATCACCTGGTCGTAGTTCTCGTTCGTCAACTCGTTATCGCCCTTCGTGATGAAGCCCGCATTGGGGGCCGGACAGTGGTTCAACTCATCGCAGTTGTCGGCACCGCCGAGCGCGTCCGGATCGGCACGGTCGTACCAGTCCTCGCCGTCCTCGACCCAGAACATCGTCCGGTGGATCACCGGTGTTCGGCCGGTGTTTCCGTTGGGTCGAAAGACGATGACGTCACCGTGGGCACCGAACTTCGTTCGATCCCGTGTTTGGGCGATGTCAGCGGGGACAACGCCGGTCGTCTGACCGTCGTTCGTTATCGCACTGTCGGGGACGAACCGCTCGTTATCGACGACGAAGACCAGATCACCTTCGTTCATGTTGGGCTCCATACTCCCGGATTCGATCGCGACCATCGGCGGCCAAACGCCGCTAATCCCGAACAGAATGGATCCGATGATGAGAACGATCAGAACGCTCGTCACGAGATCGCGAGCATACAGCATCGGCCCCGATTCAGCGGTCCGAAACCGCTGAAACCAACCACGAAGATCCGTCGGACGTTCTCGATCGGCCGACGTTTCGCCAACGGCGGTTTCGGACGCCCGTTCGTTCGACGAATCGGTACCTGTTGGAGATACCGAAGCCGTCTCGGTCGAGGTGTCACGTTTGTCGGATTCGGACGAACCGTCGGAACGATGCTCGTCCGTCCTCTCAGTCATTGTGCGTAGATAGCAGGTGCGCAAAGGTGAACGTTCTGGGTTCGTTCGCATCGTGTGATATACTGTCATCTCGATCGCGACAGACGGTTGTCACCACCACCGGCCGATCAGAGCCGAAATGGGTGCGAGTTGAACGAGGGTCCGCTACGCTTTTGCCCGGCGGTAGCGACGTACGGATGTGCCATTAGAGGAACCGGCGCGAATCGCTCGCGAACTCGCGAGTCACGGCTATATGGTCGATCGGGAGGCCGTCACGCTGCTCGCGGGGGCTGAAAACACCGCGGAGGCACTCGCAATCGCCGTCGAAGCAATTCCCGACGGCGCGGTGAAGCTGACCGCGGACGACGTTCGTGACGTCCTCGAAACAAACCCGCGAGGACGCCGAGATCCGATTTCTGCGACGGACTCAGCGACGGCCGAACAGCACCCGGGTGTGAAAGCGCCGGAGTCGTCAGAGCAAGAGGACCCCTTCGTTTCGACTGGAACGAATGAACCAGAATCAGCCACGTCTACGGAGCGTGTTCCAGTGGAAACGAAGGGGTCTTCGAATGAAGGCGGCGAAGCCACCACAAAAGCACCGATAGATCCCGACGAGCGGATCGCGGACGACACCTCGACAAGAAACGCAGACCTCTCGCTTCGGTCGGTCGAGATCGGAAACGACATGACGGGTTATTCGACCGGAACCGGCGAGTACGACGATTTCGTGGCGACGTTTCGGGATCGATACGAACGACTCGCGAAAACGCTTCGTGGCCGCGTCAATCACCGGAACGCGACGGCGATTCAGGCGAGTCCGGGCGGTGGTGACGCCGGGATGATCGGCATGATCTCGGATATCCGATCGACCGCGTCCGGTCACTGGCTCATCGAACTCGAGGACACGACCGGCGTGTTTCCCTGTCTCGTGATGAAGGACAAATCAATCGCCGGACTCGTCGAGGAACTCCTGTTCGACGAAGTGATCGCCGTCGAGGGAACGATCTCGGATGACGGCGGTATCCTGTTCGTCGATGAGTTGTATTTCCCAGACGTTCCCCGGACACACAAACCGTCAACCGCCGACCGACACGTCCAAGCCGCGTTGATAAGCGACGTCCACGTCGGAAGTCAAGAGTTCGTCGCTGACGCCTGGAGCGAGTTCGCCTCGTGGCTACACACACCGGAAGCGGCGCGAGTCGAGTATCTGTTGATCGCGGGCGACATGGTCGAAGGCGTCGGCGTCTATCCCGAACAGGATAAAGAGCTCGACGTGATCGATATTTTCGATCAGTACGAAGCGTTCTCGGAGTATCTCAAGGAAGTGCCGGGCGATATAGAGATCGTCATGATTCCCGGCAATCACGACGCCGTCCGACTCGCCGAACCGCAACCCGGGTTCGACGAGGAGTTGCGGGAGATCATGACCGCACACGACGCGCGGATCGCGTCGAATCCGGCAATCATCGATATCGAAGGTGTATCGGTACTCATGTATCACGGCGTCTCCTTGGACGAGGTCATCGCCGAACTCCCCGAAGAGAAAGCGAACTACGACGAACCGCACCTGGCGATGTACCAGCTCTTGAAAAAGCGCCACGTCGCCCCGCAGTTCGGTAATCACACCCGAATCGCCCCGGAGAAAAAGGATTATCTCGTCATGGAAGAGGTCCCGGACGTCTTCCATACGGGTCACGTTCACAAACTCGGGTGGGGTAAATACCGGAACGTGCTGGCGGTTAACTCCGGTTGTTGGCAGGCACAGACGGCGTTCCAAAAGAGCGTCAACATCGATCCGGATGTCGGATTCGCGCCGATTCTCGATTTGGACACGCTTGAGATGACCGTTCGGAAGTTCACCTGAGTGAGGTCGAAGGAAGCGAATGCGGACGAAGCGAGCTCGCCCGATCGGTCGCCTTTTAGGCGACAAGGGCCAACGCACGGTATGTTCGAGAACCGCCCCGATCGAGACGCCGAGGTGATCCTCATCGGGCGTTCCAACGTCGGGAAGTCGACGCTCATGCGAGAGCTGACGGGACACGATGTCACCACGGGTAGCAACCCTGGCGTGACGAAGAAACCGAATCACTACGACTGGGGGCCGGAAGATTTCGTTATCACCGATCTCCCCGGGTTCGGCTATATGCGAGGCGTTCCGGACGACGTCCGAGAGCGGATCAAAACCGATGTGGTCCGCTATATCGAAGCGAACGCCGAAAAGATCTTGGTCGGCATCCTGGTCGTCGACGGCAAGGCGGTGATCGACATCATCGATCGCCATTCGGGCGAAAACGAGATCCCACACGACGTCGAGATGTTCGGCTTTCTGCAAGAGTTGGACATCCCGGCGGTCGTCGCGGTGAACAAGATGGACAAAGTCGACGACCGCGACGAACGACTCGACGAACTCGCCGAACGGCTCGGTCTGTATCCACCGTGGCAGCAGTTCGACGATGTCTTCGCGCCGATCTCGGCGAAACGGGGCTCGATCGAACCGCTCAACGAGGCTGTTCGCCAGCACCTTCACGAACAAAAGCGCGACGATCTGTTCAAATTCTTCTGAAACGAAACGATCGGGGCGTTCGATGAAACAGACGGCGTTGTGACTAGCAGTCTTTTTGGGTCACGAAGCCCTCATCGGAGGTATGTTCGGAGGAGGCGGCGGGTTGAACCCGCGCAAGATGAAACAGATGATGAACCAGATGGGGATCGACCTCGAGGATATCGACGCCGAAGAGGTCATTATCCGCACGGCCGAGGAAGACCTCGTCTTCCACGATGCCGATGTGCAGCGAATGGACGCCCAGGGACAACAGACCTACCAGATCGTCGGCGAGCCGGAGTCGCGTCCGCGCGGTTCGGACGGTTCGGACGGTTCGGACGGTTCGGACGGGGGCGCAGAGACGAGCACCGACAGCGAGTTTTCGGCCGATGACGTTGCGATCGTCGCCCAGCGAACCGGCGTTTCGGAGGACGAAGCCCGCGATGCGCTCGAAGAGACCGGCGATCTCGCCGCGGCCGTCCAGAAACTGGAGTGACGCGAACCGACCGTCGCGTGCTCGTCGTCCGCGGAAGCCGTGAGTTCCTGCTCGAACCCGGTACGACCCAAGAAACCGATCTCGGCGTGCTCGACGTCCCCGAAGACGTCCAATCCGGAACGGTCATCGAGACACATCTCGGCGAGGCGTTCGAAGTCAGACGGCTCCGCGGCCCCGATCTCTTCGATCACTTAGAGCGGACCGGCGCGCCGATGATGCCGCGCGATATCGGGCTCGTCATCGGCCACACCGGGATCGCCTCGGGTGATCGCGTACTCGACGCGGGGACCGGAACCGGCGTGCTCGCGGCGTATCTCGGCCGGCTCGGTGTCGAGGTGACGACGTACGAGCGCAACCGCGAGTTCGCCGACGTCGCCAGAGAGAACATGTCGACCGCCGGCGTTTCCGAGTTCGTCGACGTTCGAACCGGCGATCTAACCGACGAACTCAACGAACTCGACGGCGGGTTCGATCTCATCACGCTCGATACCGAAGACGCCGCAAGCGTCGTCGCGCGCGCGCCTCAACTGCTCGCCCCCGGCGGGTTCATCGCGGTGTATTCTCCGTTCATCGAAGCCGCCCGCGAAGCCGTTGAAGCCGCCCGCGAAGCCGGATTGTCCGATATCGAGACGCTCGAAACGATCCAGCGTGAGATGGATTTCGATGAGCGAGGGTCTCGTCCCTCGACGGCCGGCGTCGGACACACCGGCTATCTCGTTTTCGCTCGGTTCAGACCGCGCTTCGAGTGAGTTACTCAGCGTCGAGCACGCTCTGAATCAGTGATACGAGCGCCTCTCCGTCGGTTTCAACCGTCGTCCACCCGTTTAGTTCTCCTGACGGGGAGGCACAGCCGGCAATATAAAAACCGTCATCGTACCACAACACGAGCCGAGCGATGATAGCGACCTCATGCGGTCGGCCATTGGACGATTCGACAACCATCGTCCCTCGGTATGGGGTGACTCGGGCGTGCCGATCGCCGGCCACCTCGGTTCGGTCGGTGTCACCGGTTTCGATTCGCTCGATATCGCGCCCGTGAAGCTGCTCGGCGAACGCTCGTTTCGATTCTCGAAGGACGTGTGGCCGGATCGCAGCGTGTATACCGAACACCGGTGAGGGCGTGATTTCGAGCCGGGAGACGAAGAGAAACCGCCAGATCCGATCGGGACCGCCGGCTTCCGTGACCGCGGCCCGAAGGTCGGCATCCTCATAAACCAGCGTCCGACTTTCGACGACCACGCCGAGGCCCTCGAAGACAGTCTCCGTCCGGTCATCGGAACGAACCCACCCGCGTGCTTCGAACGTTGGCTCGGAGATCGGCGGCGCTGGCGGGCACATACACGGTATCAGAGAGATCGTTACTTAAAAAGTTGGGTGTCGGCGGTCCTGATGTGACGAACAGCCGGCTTAGGACGGCGACATCGTTTCGGGTTCGACCTTGCTTCCGACCCACAGTAACGTTCCAACGAGCGATACGACGGCCAACGGAACCATCCACTGCAATGCCGCAATGAGGCCGGCCGAGGCTTGCAGACCGATGACGACGAGCAGCTGTGGGCCACAGCAGGCGAATCCGGAGACGAGTCCCGGAAGGCCAGCGCTCGCCCCGGCTCCAGCGCCCAACCGACAGGACGAGGGGCTACGCCACGAGACGATCGAAACCGCAAGCGTCGTCCCGACGAGCATCGCGAGACCGAGACCGAGCAGCACGTTTATCGGACCGAAGAGATAGACGATCGGGCCGAATTCGACGACCGCAACCGTCTCGAAGAGGAACGTCGATTGCTGTCGAAGTGCCATCCGACCCGGCTCGTCAACGACGAACATATCGACCCCGCCAGTCCCGGACAGCGTGAGATGACGGATCGCCCATAGATAGGTGAGCAGATAGAGAACGGTCACCGAAACGAAACTGAGTTGTCCATCGCGACGAGAAAGTGCGCCCCGGATCGCGGTTTGAGTCTGAGCGAGGAGTTGACGGAACCACCGGAGAGGAGCCGTGCGTGGCGTCGGCGATCTCGATCGAACGTTGGATTCAGAGCCTGCGCACATCGTTAGATCCCAACGCGTTCGGTATCCGGATAATACCCGAACCAGGCGAACCACATCGCATCGAACGCGACGATCGGTTCGAGCGGTAACTTGGCCGGTCGTGCCGTTGCATCATCGACAGCGTATCCCTCGTCGACGGCCGTGACCGCAGATTCATCCGGGTTCTCGTACACGTATCCCGTCGCGAGTGTCTCATCTGCAACCGCCACGACGGGTGTCTCCCCGATCGTTCCCGTGAGTACTGACTCTTCGAGCAGCGTTAGCTTGTCGAAGGCGATGGCACCCTCGGAGGTTCGCGCGCCGAGAACCACCTGCTTTTCGTTGCCGTCCGGTCCAGCGAGCAACGGGAAGTCGGGGCGTCTCGAGGTTCCGACCGCGTAATGGCCGGAAACGGGCGTGTACGAGCCGTACGGATCTGAGTTGTAATTCCGGGCGAACCCGGTTTCGGTGGTCATGATGAGCGTCTCGGGATGGTTGGCTTTCCAGCGCCCCCACGTCGTCCAAATCATTCGAAATTCGCGAAGAGAGCGGCCAATGAGATGATCACCGTCGGTTCCACGTTGGCCGCCGACTTCGATCGCGGTCGCCGAAATCTG
>SKKJ01000335.1 GCA_007121575.1 Natronomonas sp. | reverse complement strand
GGTGATGCCGATCAAAAGCGTCGCGCCGACGACCGGCGAGACAGCCCGTTCGTCCGATACGACTGTGAGTGGGTTCATTGGATGTGTTCGTATCAGTGTTCAGGGACTAAACTCCGCGATGACGGTTTCGCTACTGCTGTTTGGATCATTCCAGATAACGGTTATGTCATCAGATGTCTCGAGCTCATCTGTCTCGAAGGAGTTCCCGGCGGTCAGGTCGTCCGTCAGCGTTACGTTATTATTCGATTGATCCATAACCGTGACCTGGCCGGCAGGAAGCGGTGAACCGCCGTTGTGGTTTATGGTCACGTTCCCCGGATCTGACACATCATACTGCGCGTTCAGCTGCGCCTGCGGCGTGTCTGCGCCGCCGGTTCCGAGCCCGAGGACGACGCCGCCGATAACGGCGGCCAGGATTACTGTGATAGCGATCAATAGCGCCACGCCCACGACGGGCGAAACGGCGCGATCTTCCGTGAACAACTCGTGTAGTCTGTTCGGTTTCATAGGTGGTTTTTCTCACATTACACCCCCACAGGTCGTCTTCATCCGCCAACGCACGTCTGTCGTGTCCAACCATCCCGGGTGGTGCTAATTGAGCACAGGATCCCGGGGGGGTTTGTAATCGAGCGTATACGACGCTACAGCCGCCCATTAACCGTGAGAAGAGAGCCTTTACCGAGACGAATCTCGTTTACAGCCTCCGGATTACTACCCGGTCCAACTCCGTTTCTTCGCGTAACGACGATGAATTCGTATCAACATCCGCGAACGTCTCGAACTTCGATCCGAACCGACCGCGATCGAGATCGAGTCGGCCGATCGGGCGAGGTGCCCCGCCGATGACCGAGACGCTTTCGACCGGGATCGAAGTCCTCGACCGTGAACTCGACGGCGGCCTTCCCGAGGGCCGCGTTCTCGCGCTCTTGGCGTCGCCGGTCAGTCAGTCCGAACTGTTCCTCTATGAGATGGCCGCCGTCCGCCCGACGGTGTATCTCACGACCGAGCGAACCGAGACCGATGTCATTGACGGACTCGCCGAGACGGGGGTCTCTGCCGACGACGTGGACGTCTATCGGATCACGTCCGAGGACCCCCTCGCCGAAGCTAACACGGCGATCGAAGCGCTCTCGGAGACGGGAACGCTGATCGTCGATCCGATCCGACTGTTCGAAGAAACGGAGGCGAACGCGTACCGCACCTTTATGAACGATCTGAAAACTCGAACGGCGGAGACCGGCAGCCTCACGATCTTGCACTGTCTGGAAGGTCGTCGCGTTCCCGATCAGCGCGACCGAACCGAGTATCTCGCGGATATCATCTTCGACCTTTCGACGGAGCTCCGCGGCGGGAAGATGGAGAACAGCCTTTCGGTCCCGAAATTCCGCGGCGGGCAGGCGCTTCCGGAGTCGATCGCGCTGGATCTAACTGCCGACGTCACCGTCGACGTGACGCGAAAGATCGCGTGAGCTGTTTCTCTGGACTCGATAAAAACACTGCGTCAGGACTCGTTGAACACTGGTTCCGGCTCCGTCGGCTGGGTCGCATCGCAGACGCGGATGCGGCCATCGGCGTGAATAAATACATTCCACGTCTCTGCCCGGAAACTGAGGAGGGTCTCGGCGCTTTCGGCCCCATCGTGGCGGCTGAAAAGCGCATCGATCGCGTCGGTATCGACGATCTCGTACAGCGGCGCGAGTTCTATCGGATCGGCATCGGCCGCCTCCGCTAACGCCTCGATGATGACTTCCACCGGGGGTCGGTTCGCCTCGGCGTCGTAATACGCATCGACAACAGGCGTACATCCACGATAGACCGTTAGACTTCCTGCGCCCATATTACAAAGACACACTTGGGCGCTATTACGCTGTCGATCATTCTCAGTTCCTCGTGGTCCGTACCTGTCGCGAGATTCGCTTTCGGGTTTTATGAGCCGGTTCGTCGGTAGACGAACCAGCTCACCGAAACCTCGTCGTGACTCGATGAGCGATCACGGAGATTCGATCCGTTTCGATCTCGACCTCGACCGTGCCCGCTTCTGAGTCGGACGAGACCTTCGTAACTGGCCCTCCGTCTTCGAACTGCTCGAAGTATCGCGTCCAGGCGTCCACGTGCGGCGTCTCAAAGACGATCGTGACGTTGTCCGCCACCGGCGTATCCGCTGTGATGACCTCCGTTCCGCTATCGAGCGTCCATACGTCAACGCCCGAGGTTCCGCCGACCTCGCTGGTCCCGTCCGGTGACAAATGAGTGATCGGGAGCAGTACCTCCTCCTCCGTTATCACGAAGTCGGGCTCTCGAAACAGCAACGAGTTCCCGTCGTCTTCGCGGATCAACGCGCCGCTCCGGTAGCTGATCGTCGTTCCCGTCCCCGAATCGTAGACAATCGATCCGGTCTCGTGATTCCCTCCGAGATCGAGTTTTGACCCATCCAATCGGACCTCGACACTCGAACGCTCGTTTTCGACCGACAACGAAGCGTCGGCGATCCGAAGCTCCGTGCTACGGCTGGGTGCCCCCCGCCGCGTCACGTCGTCGACGTTACTCGCGAGTGCCGTGAAGGCCCCCTCGGCGTTGGCGCTTCGCTGATACTCCTGTGCGTTGTTGAAGCCGACGAACCCGGTCGCACTCACTAGCGCGATGATCAATACCACCATCGCGAAGATCAAAAGGAATCCGAGGAGTTCGCTCTGCGCTCGATTCTTCTCACACATTCTGTATCACCAGTTTCGTTTCGCCGCCGCCGTGCGAACGCTCGATTTTCAACGTCCCTCCCTCGAGAACGGTTGGCTCGCCCTTCAACGGTTGATTCGTTCGGACGCGAACCGTCGCGGTCGTCTCCGGTTCGGTGCTTCGAAGCTCGATATCGTAGTGATAGCCCGCGTGTTCGATCTCTCCGGTCCTGTTGAGGACTTCGATCTCGTAGGTGCTTCCTCCGACGCGGTCCGGAAGCCGGGACCGGAGCTCGACCGTTCCGTCGTCGCCGGCCTCCGTCACGAGTCGATCCGCACTCTGAATGTCTCCGGCGATATCGTTACCGAGCACCTGCAGCGTAGCGTGGACCGTCTCGTGCTGTTGATTCGTCACGAACGGGGCGAACCCGACGACGAGCGTCGAGGTCAACAGCGCGACGATCCCCAACACGAGGACGTAGCTCACGACGCTGGAGACGCCGCGATCAGTCATCCGTCTCACCCGGAACGACTTCCATTTCGGTCTCGTACGTTAGGTCTGCGGAAGCGTATCGGACACGAACGTCGGCAGCGACGATCCGCGCGCTTATTTTGGGCGATTCGTCTACATCGTATCGTTCGTCATCGGCGATCGTCTCCTCGACGATCTTTCCATCGACCGTGAGCCCGTACGTCCCCTCTGCGTTGTCCGCGTTCGTATACGTCAACGTGTAGGGCGCTTCGAGATCGTCGTCGAGGAACGTCGTGAACGCCTCTTCGGCACCGTCGACATCGAAGATGCCCTCTGTAACATCGATCTGTGCCGATGTCCCGGCCGGTCCATACGTTTCGTTATCGCCCGACGCCAATTCGATGGTCACCGTCACCCCGCCGTTATCGTATACGAATAACTCCCACGACGCGCCGTCGGATCCCTCGACTCTCAGGCTGAAACACCCCCCGACACCGCTGCAATCACTCGTTTCGACGAGCTCTTCCTCGTGAACGTCCATCTCGAACTCACGGACCTCTGAGACGTCCTCCGCGATGACCCACTCTGTGTTTTCTGCTCGATCGGTGAACGCTCTCGGCTCGTCTTGAACCATGTGAGTTTCGAAAGTCACGCGCTCTAGAGAGGCGTTCGTCCGTTCTCCGTCGCGTATCTGCTCTGCTCCGGACAGATCACTCCACGCCGTGATCGCGTCGTCTAGCTCGCGCTCTAACGCTTCGTATTCGTCGTGGTCTCGATTGAGTTCGACGAGTAAACCGCTGACGCCGCGATCGACGCTATATTGATACTGGACGGCTCCGCGCTCCGCTTGGAGGCTTTCCCCGGACTCTGCGGCGTGAATCTCACCGAATACGGCGGTGTTCAGCGTGAGCGCCAACAGCGTAAGCAAGATCGCGAGCCCGATCGCGGCGATGAGGATCATCTGGCCTCGATCGTCGGACGACACGCTCAACTCCATAGCACCACCTCCACCCGGATCACGTTGTACAACGGACTCTCCTCGTCGATGTTCGGTGCGTAAAACCTGTGTTCGACGTCCGCGAGCGTCGTCTCCCTCGAATCCTCGTTCTCGTCGACGAGCGTGGTGTTATCATAGAGTGTGACCGTCTCCACGATCCGGACGGCGTTGTCGTTCGGCGTGCCGGACTCGACCAGTCGTTGTCTGTGTCTCTCGCCCGTCGAATCTCGATAATACAGATTGATGTTGTACCTGACCTGCCGATCCCCGAACGTCCGCTCTACGGCGTCTCCGAACGCCGTGCCGTTGGGCGTCGGTGGTAGCTGTGAGATGTAGTGTCCGTCATCGTCGTCGGCGTTGTGGAACCGCTCGACCGATTCGTCCCAGTACAGAAGCGTCGTTCGAAGTGAGCCGTTCGAAACGGCCTCGTTGAGGACGCCTTCCGCAAGACCGATATGCTGGTTTTTGAGCTCCGTTTCGCCCACGTTCGCGGTGTTCGATGAGACCGCTACTGCCTGCAGCGCGAAGGCGACGGTTCCGACGAGGAGTATCGCCGCCACGAACGCTTCGAGCGTGAACGTTTGTGCACGATCCGTCATCTCACCACACCCTGACCTCGAGTACGGCGTCGGTTTGTTCGGTGAAGACACCCGCTCTGGCGGTGCTGACTGACCGATCGTCCCGCGGGATCGGCGGTCCGGCGGTGAGTTTCGACCCGCCGTTACACTCGGCTATCGATCCGTTCTCTTCACAGAAGACCGCCGATTCTCGAGCGTCACTCGGGGCGTCCCTGAGAGTGATATTTATCGAATACGTCGAGGCGACGCCGAGTCGATCCGTCGTTGGCTCCGTCTCGAAGAACGAAACCGTCCGGCTCTCGTTCAGCAGCGACGGTGCGCCTCCTTCGGCGAGTAGGTCCTTGTGCAGGTCGTTCGCGATCCGTTCGGCGACGACGGACTGTTCTTGCTCATCGAAGGGAAGCGTCAGCTGGGGGACGAAGGTGACGATAACGGTGATCGTCAGCAGAAAGATCGCGATCCCGAGAGCGAAATCAGGAAGCGTCTGTCCCCGATCGGCGTTCCTCCGCCGAGCGTCTCCCGTCCGAAATCGTGGTTCGCTTCTTCGACGCGGTTCGCTCATCCGACTATCACCCACACGCCCAGCGCGGCGAACAGAAGCAGGACGACGTATTTCACGCCGGATACCAGATTTGCGTTCCGGATGTACCCACAGACCAGCCCGGAGAGGATGGCTTGAATGGTGACCGCGTGGAAGAACAGAAGCGACAGCACGCTGAGATCCATCGTCGCACCGAAGCTCTGTCCCGCGGCGCTCGTGGTGCCTCCCGTTTGCGCGGCGACCTCTGACATAACGTCGACGAACTGCGTTTTCAAAAGCGCCATCACCCCCAAAAGCGTCAGATACGTCATGACGATGATCGCGACCTGCATCATCGCGCGCTGTCTCCGATCTCGCTCGATGTCCTCTTGGGTTTCGGTCGCCTTCGCGGCCGTCGATAACACCGACGAGATTTGACTCGAGATCTCTTGGGCCTTGCCAATGAGCTTCACCGTCCGTGCCAGTCTCGGGATATGATATTTGTTGTTGAAGACGACCAGCGATTCTTTGAGGTGCATCCCGTAGTGACTCTTCGCGTATATGGTCTCGAACTCCTCGCCGAGTTTCCCCGGCGTCGTATCGGCGACCACCTTGATCGATTCCAACAGCGTGAGCCCGGTCGCGTTCGCACTCGCCAGCTTACGCAGGTTCTCTGAGAGGTCCTTGAGGACGACCCGTCGCCGCCGAACGTTCCACTCCCAAAAGACCGCGAGCGGAATGCAAACCGCGAACAGCGGCGCGTACACGTACATAACGGTCGACCAGACGGGACGTTCGACGATCCCGGCCCACGATGTCGGAGCCACTCCCGTCGCGACCGCGACGAGCACGAACGCGAGCGCCGCTGGGACCGTAACCGCCAGCGTGTAAAACGGGTTCTCCCGAAGAAAGACGTGCGGGCGTTTGATAACTTCGATCGCCTCGTTCGTCCCTTCGCTCTTTGCGATCCGATCGAAGATGCGGTATGACCCCTTGAACTGATTGATCAGCCCGAGCCCCAGCGCACCCGACTTTCGTCCGTCTTCGAACCGTCGATCGGTCTCATCGAGGTCGAGGTAACCGTCGCCGGGCTCGTCCGTTCGGACCGTCGAAACGAGAACCAAAAACGCGATCCCCAGCCCCGGAATCAATGCGTACACCGTCGCATACAGAAGAATCGTCTGACCGCCCCCGATCATATCTAAAATGACCAAGACGACGATCAAAAGCAGCGGAAACAGCGAGAGCGTGATGTACATCTCGCTGAACAGCTCGAGCGTCTCGAGTGTCTGCTCCTGTTCTTCTTTCGCCGTTCGGAAGTGGATGTCTTTTTTGTCATCGAGGAACTCGGTCATGCTTCCGCCGCTATCGATGATCGACAACATGTCCGTGAAAAACTGGCTCAGTTCGGCGCTCGGCGTCTGTGCCGAACGCTTCTGGATGGCGGATCGATAATCCGTATCGAAATACTGTGTCTCCTGCAGGATGGTCCGGAACTCACGTGAGACTTCCCCGTAGGTGTCTTCTGCCTCCGCCATCGTTTCGATGATCTCGACCTGACTCATCCCCCCGAGCGACAGGGCGTACATGAACGACACCGCGTCGGGTAATAGCGTGTTGATCTCGCGCTTTCGATTCGACGCCCGGTTGTACGGAAGCGCGATATACGTCCCGAAGACTGCAGCGAATCCGATCGC
>SKKJ01000285.1 GCA_007121575.1 Natronomonas sp. | reverse complement strand
TTCGAGATGGAGCGACAGGACGTCGAAGTGATCGTCGGGCCGAGCGGGTCGGGCAAATCGACGATGCTCCGGTGTATCAACCGTCTCACAGAGATCGACGACGGAGCGATCTATCTCGACGGCGAGGAGATACATAGCCTCAACGAGAACGATCTCCGGCGACGCGTCGGGATGGTGTTTCAGGATTTCAATCTCTTCGCACACCTCACCGCCCGAGGCAACGTCACGCTCGGACTCCGAGAGGTGTTGGGGATGTCGAAGGCTGAAGCCGAATCGACCGCCGAGGAGTATCTCGATCGTGTCGGACTCGCTCGGCAGGTCGATTCGTATCCCGCGGAACTCTCCGGTGGACAAAAACAGCGTGTCGGTATCGCCCGTGCGCTGGCGATGGATCCCGAACTCATCCTCTTCGACGAACCGACGAGCGCGCTCGATCCCGAACTCATCGGTGAAGTCCTGGCGGTCATGCGCGATCTCGCGGCCGAAGGGATGACGATGCTCTGTGTCACCCACGAGATGGGATTCGCCCGCTCCGCCGCGTCGACGATCACGTTCCTCGACGGCGGACGGATCGTCGAGCGAGGGCCACCGGAACAGCTGTTCGACCACCCACAACACGAACGAACCGGGCAGTTCCTCGGAGAGCTGACGGATCTCCACTGATGGTCGAGGCTGAACGGACGCGGCCGGTGGTCGGCGATCTCCCCGGGCGAAAGCGGACTGCAGTCATCGTCGTCGGCGGACTGTTTTGGCTCTGGCTGTTCGCCCGATGGGCGTATCACAACACGCTCCTCGATCGACTCGCGACGGCAGCCGGCGAGCCGAATCTGATCCGTTCCGATCTCGGTGTCCGGGGTCGCGAACCGTGGATCCCGGCTGGTCCGTTTCAAGCGGTCGCGGACGCCATCGCCGATGTCGCCGTCGCACTCGGTCCGCTCTCGTTCCTCCTTGAGTGGCTCGTCTGGCTCTTCGAACTCGCAGCCTTCGCGACGGCGGCCGAGCCGTCGCTCGCGGCGGGCGCGTTCATCACGATCTATCTGACGGTTCTCGGGATGTTTTTCGGGTTATTTCTCGCCGTTCCGCTTTCGGTCGCGCGGGTGTACGGTGGGCCTGTTCTCAGCTCGGTGTCGCTCGCCTACACCGAATTAATCCGCGGAACGCCGCTTCTCGCACAGCTGTTCTTGTTGTATTTCGGGTTACCGCTCGCAGGATTCTTCGATGGGATCGGTTTCGTCGGACGAAACGGAATCCCACAGGCGGCGGCGATGGTCGCGATCGTCGGATTCACGATCAACTCTGCGGCGTATCAAGCGGAGTATATCCGGGCAGCGTTGCAATCGATCGACCCCGGCCAGATGACCGCAGCTCGCGCTATCGGGCTCTCGAAATTCCAAGCCATCCGTCACATCGTCCTTCCACAGGGGCTTCGGCTCGCGATCCCTGGTTGGACGAACGAGTTCGTCTACCTGATCAAATACTCCTCGCTCGCGGCGTTTATTACGGTCCCTGAGCTGTTTCGACGGGCGCGAAACATCGGTTCCGACACGTTTCAGTTCACGGACATCTACATCATCGTCGCCTTGGTGTATCTCGCGTTGGTGTTGACGACCGCGATCGCGATGGGAAAGCTCGAACGCACAGTGGCGATCCCGGGGCTCGGAACGGCTTCGAAACGAAAGTGAGTCCACGTCTACTGGACGTTCCTTCCGAGCTCACATGAAATCGGAAAGCCCCGACTGTCCGTCGTTTTCCTCAGCAGCGCTTTCTTCGGTCGACTCGACCGAATCCGTCGCCGATTCCTTTTCGGAGTCGGCTTGCGTTTCGGCGGTCGCGTCTTCGCCGGCTGTGCCGAACTCCGCGAGCGTCCCCGCGCCAACGCTCTCTTCATCGTCCGTGTTCTCCGAACCGTCCGACGCCGACTCTGCCGGGGCGAATGCTCCACCGGAATGTTCGACGGTGGCCGTCTCACGCCGCTCTCTCGCCTCTTCGATGATTCCCTCAACTTTGTTCGTCGTCTTTCCAGAGCCGGTAATGAACGCGACGTGTTCGGCGTCCAGCTCATACCGAGCGACCATCTGCACCGTCAGTTCGCGGTTCCGACAGTGATGCGTCATCGCCGAGAGGTACGGCATGATCTCCCGTCGGGCCGTCGCGGTCGAAACGCCCGCGGTCTCGGCGATCCGCTCGGCGATATAATCTCGCGTCGCATCTCGTGAGGAGCGATACGGCGCACCACCGTACCGGGTCCAGCCACCTCTGTCGCTCTGCCTGACTGCGGCGACACCGGCGGCGACGTTGTCGGTCGCATAGCGCCAGTAGCTGTAATTCTGTGTCGCCCGAACTCTTCCCAGCCACACGTCAGCGTTCGCGAGATGTTCGTAGGCGTCCGCCAACTCCGCGTCAGCGTAGACTTTCGGGACTTTATCCTCGATCCACTGGAGCAAATTATCGGGCGTTTCGTCGGTCGCGTACGCTGTTTGAAGCGCTTCTTCGGCCGATTCCTCTTTGAGCACCGAATCGAGAAGCGTGAATATGTCCTCGGTTCGGTCACGTTCACCTTCGCTTCCTTCGGCGACGATCTGACCCTCGTGCGATCTCGATTGCAGGTCTTTAATCGCACCGCGAAGATCACCGCGGTTCGTCTCGGCGATCCGCTTCAGGACGGCTTCATCGAACTCGATGTTCTCTTGCCGACAGATATCTCTGAGCACCGGTACGATCGATCGCGCCGATACGTCGCGGAATTCGATCTCCCGACAGGCGTTTCGAAGCCCGCGGGACATATCGTAGTAGTCGTTCGCGATCAGGACGATCGGTTGCGTGGCGTTTTTCACGAGTCGGGTCATCGCGGCCGCCCCTCCACGGTCTTTGTGCTGATGCAGATTGTCGGCTTCGTCGAGGATGATCAACTGTCGACCGCCGCCGAGCGTCGAGTTCGCCGCCGCACGGCCCGCGAACCGCTCGATTTCGTCTTTGGTCCGAGCGTCCGACGCGTTCATCTCGAAGACCGGCCAACCCATATCGGCGGCGAGCGCGTGTGCGGCCGACGTTTTCCCCACTCCCGGCGAGCCGTAAATGACGACCGCTTCGCCGTGTTCGTCCCACGTCTCCGCCCACGATTTGAACGCGTCGCGAGCCTTGTCGTTTCCGCGGACCTCCGACAGCGTGGACGGTCGGTATCGCTCGGTCCAATCTACCATTACCGGATGAAGGGCTGAAGCCGGTTTAGGGATTGCGGAGCGTTGCTCGTTCGTCCGACCGCGTCATTTTTCGCCGCGGCGATCACAGCACACGTATGCAAACGCTCGTTTTCGACGGTCGGACCGGCGCGAGTGGCGATATGATCCTCGCCGCGCTGCTCGCCGTTGGTGCCGACCCGGACGTACTCGCTCCCGTCGAAGCGGATCTCGGCGTCGAGTATCGAATCGGCGAAACCATCAAGAACGGAATTCACGCAACGACCGTTGACGTGTTGATCGATACGGATGCAGAGTCCACCGACCAGTCGCAGAGCCACAGCGATAATCACGCTGACAGCCACGATCACACTCACGACCATTCCCACAGTCACGACCACGATCACAGTCACGACCACGATCACAGTCACGACCACGATCACAGTCACGACCACGACCATTCCCACACTCACGACCATCACGCTGAGGGTGCTGGCCCGGACCGAACGTACGCCGAATGCCGCGATATCGTCGCTGAAATGGGACTCCCACCCGCCGTCGAAGCGGACGCGAAAGCGATCTTTCGATTGCTCGGAGAGGCCGAAGCACGCGTCCACGGCACGGACCTTGAGGAAACACACTTTCACGAGGTCGGAGCCGACGACGCGATCGCGGATATCGTCGGCTCCACCTTGCTACTCGCCGACCTCGATGTCGGCCGCGTCGTGACGACGCCGATCTTCGCCGGCGGCGGCGAGGTTTCGATGAGCCATGGCGTCTATCCCGTCCCGACGCCTGCGGTTTCGTATATCGCTGAAAAGGCGTCGTGGACGCTTTCCGGCGGACCGCTCGAAACCGAACTGCTCACGCCGACCGGTGCGGCCATCCTCGCCCACATCGCCGACGGCGTCGATTCCTCGCCGCCGCTCAAAACTGGTACCGTTGGTTACGGTGCTGGGGATAAATCCTTCGAGAACCGACCGAACGTCGTTAAAGCGACCCTCGGTGAAGCGAGTGGCCGTCTCATACCGGACGGCATTCGCGTGCTCGAAACGAACGTCGACGACGCGTCTCCAGAAACGCTCGGTGGGCTCCAAGATCGACTCACCGATGCGGGCGCACGGGACGTGACGATCCTCCCCGCAACGATGAAGAAATCCCGTCCCGGTCATCTCATAAAGGTCGTCGTTCGGCCGGGGGACGTCCAGCGGGTCGCGAAACGACTCGCCGTTGAAACGGGAACGCTCGGCATTCGAGAAACCGCTGTGCAACACCGTTGGATCGCCGATCGCTCCTTCGAAACGGTCGAACTCACCGTCGGCGATGAGACCTACGACGTGTCTGTTAAGATCGCTTCGGACGACGCTGATGAGATCTACGATGTGAGTGCAGAGTATGACGATGCGTTGGCCGTCGCCGAGGCGACCGATGTGCCGATCAGAGAGGTTATGCGTCGTGCCGAAACGGCCTATTACGACCAACGCTGATCGGGATGGCTCCCCGATCGGTGACGTGTGGTTATCGTTGGTTCATTTCTCGCATAAAGCCGCTAGTGCCGTTCCAGCCGGTGAGAACCATAGAATTGCTTTTTGACTCTGATCTATTGTCTCCGATATGATTGACGAATCCGATCCTCGCGTCGGCGAAGCGGTCGACGACCCGTCTGTAGAGGATCCAGATCGCTCGTGTTCGATCGCGCGGCGACGGATACTCACGACGATTGGAGGTAGCGCTGCGGTCGTACTCGCCGGCTGTCTTGAGGATGACCCCGACGCGACCACGTATCAGGTGGTCTACCTCGACAACGACGATCGGATCGAGGTCGAGACACCGGAGGACGAGGCGATACTGTATCCGGCGCTCGATGCGGGCGTCGACATCCCGTACTCCTGTGAAGTCGGCAGATGTGGCCAGTGTACCGCGAAATATGACGGCGACGCGAACGACGTGGTCGTCCACGATGGAAACGAGTACTTGGACGACGATCAGATCGCAGCGGGATGGGTGCTCACCTGCGTCGCGTATGCCAGGGACGACTTCGAACTCGAGGTGGCACATCCGGACGACCAGTGAGACGCGGACGGTATCCGAGTGACTGAAGGTCGGGGGAAGGAAGGTGATGCGTGGTATTGTCTGCTCCCTCCGATAGCGGACTGTTCAGTTTTTTGACAAACACTTCATCCCGTATTGGGACGGTAGCTTCGCGATCGCATTCGGGACGGGAACAGCCACAGCTAGTGGCCACAGAGACGTAGAGCCCACCTTTTTTGCCCGGCTATCTGACAATCCCTCGATACCGGGACACGACAAAGTGAACTTCAGAGGGAAGGGGCGGCTAGATTTGACCGGAGGTGAAACGGAGCCGCTGACCTTTACACTGAGCGTGAGGCGGTTAACAGATCACGCTCGTGAAATACACATTCGTGACGAGGGCCCCGCAGACGGGTCATCGCTGGTCCAGCTATACGGACCGGACGGAAGCGGGGCTGTCGTGACTGGCGACCCGTTTATCCATGAGACAATAACGGGGACGATCGAGGATGATGATGTTTCCGATGGGGGCGTTTCGGACCTTCTCTGGGGCGAACTGAACGAAGGTAACGCTGTCGTCACGGTCGAAACCGGACCCGAACCACGCCGAGAGATCGCGGGGATAATCAGACCACGTCCGGTTGGGGGATGGATCGTCGTTTAAAAGCTTCATACTCCATGTTATTGTATGCTAAACAATTTCCATTTATATACGATCGTTTACGTGATATCCCTAATTTATATACCATCTTCACAGGTGTCGGAGAAACCTGCCGGAATCTGCCGGTGACGAACCATTCAAACGCGTAAGGTTCCTCTCGGTAGATATATGAGTACGTTCACAGTCGCGCTCGTGGTTTCGGCCGCGATGGAGTTTTTCCCGCGGGGAATCGCACACTATCTGCTCGGTGGCTTGCTCATCGGGCTCGCGACCGCTGCGATCTATCTCGGAACGGGGATCAGCGCCGGTGCGAGCACGTTCCTCGAGTCGACGCTCTCGTACGTCTCGAAACAAGCCCGCTTTCAACAGACTCGATTCGTCGAATCCCGCGATTGGCGCGTCGTCTTCACGCTGAGCATCGTCGCCGGCGCGGCCATCTACGCGATCACCGTTCAGGGCGGCATCTGGACGACCGAAGTTCAGCCGTGGCGACTCTTCGCCGGCGGTATCCTCGTCGGCGTCGGTACCCGCCTCGGAAAGGGCTGTACCTCCGGCCACGGGATCTGTGGCGTCGGCTCGGCGTCTGGGGTTTCGATAATCAACGTCATCGTCTTCATGTCAATCGCGATCGGGACCGCACTCTTCGTTTCGGCTATGGGGGTCTCGCCATGAGCGAGAAGACCCGACACCCGCTTTTCATGCCGCTCATAATCGCCGGGGGGCTCACCTTCGGGTTCGGACTCGGGCTCAGCCAGATGGCTCGGCCAGAGGTCGTCCTCTCGTTCTTACAGCTGTGGGATCTCGGACTCCTGTTTGTGATGGGTGGTGCCGTCGCGGTCGTCGCCCCGATTTACTTCTTCGCCTCGCGGTCGAGAAGAACGGCCCCATTGACTGGCCGACGATACGGTCGACGGCTGAAATCGATGGATTCGAACGTCCTCCTCGGTGGGGCAGTGTTCGGCGTCGGATGGGGGCTGTCGGGGATCTGTCCCGGAGCCGCCTACGCCAGTCTCGGTATCGGTAACTATCCGATGCTGTGGGGTGTTGCCGGTATGTTCATCGGCGCGTAC
>SKKJ01000084.1 GCA_007121575.1 Natronomonas sp. | reverse complement strand
AGCCTCGGTGTTCGATGGCGGTCGAGACGGTGTCTATACCCATCGGTCGAGCGGGATCACGGTTCGAAACAATCACTTTACGCGTGGCCGCTTCGGCGTTCATCTCATGTATACGTCCGATGCGCTCATCGCCGGGAATTGCGCGATCAGTCAGGAGCTTTCCGGAATCGTCGTCATGGCGAGTCCATCGGGTATCGCGATCACCGAGAACGTTGTTACGGATACGTCTCAGGGAATCGCGACAAGCGGATCGAATTCGTATATCGGTGGAAACGTCGTTACCGCGACCGGACAGGCGGTTTCGACGAGTGCGCGAAACTCACTCTATACTGAGAATACGGTCGTCGGAAACGATGTCGGGTTCCGAGCGTCGTCGGTGTTCCCGACGAGCGTGGTCGTTGGGAACGACTTCGCGGACAACGAACGGCACGTTCGGGCCACGACCGGGCCGCTTCGCGTTTGGAGTCACGACGGCGACGGAAATTATTGGAGCGGTGCCGAAGGGCTTGGCCGGCCCTACAGTCCGACCGACCCCGTCGATGAGCGATTACATCGGAGCAACGCGGCTCACACCCTCGCCGACGCGCCGATCGTTCGTGGCCTTCGGACCCTTCGCGGATCGGTTCCCGGCATGCGTGGCGAAAGCGTGATCGACGTTCATCCACGAGAAACGCCAGTAAACGAGACACGACTCGATGCCGCGAGAGCGAGTACGAAAAGCACGGATCCAACGGTGGTGTGTACCGTATGAGCGATCGCTCGGTGCTTCGACTCGACGGCGTCGCGAAGTCGTTCGGTACCGTCGACGTGCTCTCCGATATCTCCGTTTCGATCCCCGCGGGCGAACTCGTCGCCGTGATCGGTCCGAACGGCTCCGGGAAGACGACACTTCTGCGAGCGATCGTCGGTGATCTCCGTCCGACAGGTGGTTCGATCTCTTATACGGGGCCGGACACGAACCGGCCGATCGGCTATCTCCCCCAACGACCGACCTTCCGTTCGGGGTTCACCGCGGCTGAAACGCTCGCGTTCTATTCGGCACTGGTTGATGGAGCCGCCCCCGAGATACTCCTCGAACGGGTTGGACTCGAAGCCGCGGCTGGCCGAAACGTGGAAAACCTCTCCGGAGGAATGCGCCAGCTCCTCGGAATCGCTCAGGCGATCGTCGGCGATCCCCCGCTCGTCATCCTCGATGAGCCGGCGAGCGGGCTCGATCCGAACATGAGTGAGTACGTCTTCGAAACCGCAGCAGAGATCGCCAGCGAGGATCGAACGGTCCTGCTCAGCTCTCACGACCTGACGCTAGTCGAGGAAACCGCCGACCGAGTGGTCGTCTTACATCAGGGGCGTGTCGCTGCATCTGGCACGCTTGAAACGCTTTCTTCACGGTTCGGGACCGACTCGCTTCGCGGCGTGTTGAACGCGATCGTCGGCGATACGGCCCGCGTTTCCGTTCTCGGAGGCGAGCAATGAGTCGATTTCGAGGGTTCGGTGTCGTCGCGTGGCGGGAGCTGTTAACCGTCGTTCGAACGCGGAGTTACCTGTTGCTCTCGGCCGGCTTACTGCTCGTGTTCGTCGGTGTCCTTCGCGTCGCCGGCGGCATCGGCGGGGGGTATGTCCCGACCGCTGTCGATTTGCTCTTACCGTTGGAGTTGCTCGTCCCGCTCGTTGCGGTCGCCCTCGGGTATCGAGCGTTCAGTGGCGAAAACGACGACCGTCCCGTCCTGCGAACGTACCCGCTCTCGAAATCCGCGCTGGTCGCGGGGGTGTTCGCGGGCCGATTCGTCGGCCTCGCGGGGATTGTCGGCGGCCCGCTCGTCGCGGTCGGACTCGCCGTCTCACAGATCGGTGGGCCCGAATCCCGGGTCTTTGCCGTTCACCACGGCGTCGATTCACCGATCCTCTTCGTTCGGTTTATCGCGCTAACGCTCTGTTTCGGGGCCGTCGTGTTGGCGATGGCGATGGCCGTCTCCGTTCTCGTTCGGAACTCTCGGGCGGCGCTTGCGGCTGCCCTCGCCGTTCTCGTTGCCGTCGTCGCCGGTGGCGACTTGGTGGCGCTACTTGGACTATCGGCCGGCTCGATCAGCGATGATCTTCTTGGGACGGTTCTTGCTGTGGGTCCGAATGCTGCGTACCGTGGGCTCGTTCTCGAATCGGTCGTCGGCGTAGTGACCGACCGATCGAACGCGATCAACGTTCCTGCGGCCGTGTTCGGACTCGGCGGATGGCTCGGCGTGAGCCTTCTGATCGTTTGGTTCGGCCTCGACCGACGGCCGGCGCTGTTGCTCCAGAACGCGCTCGATCGAGCGAGGTCGCTCGGGTTACGACGACGGCTTTGGGCACGTCTCCGACGACGCGGCTGAACACGCTGTGGCCGTTACTGATCGTGATACGACGATCGTACCAGACTGTACAAGAGGCCGAACGGCGAACGTTCTCTCGTGAAACGAGTGGTCTTCGCTGAACTGGGTATGTCCGTAGTCTGCTATCTTTCGACGTATGTACCAAACCATACAATACCGATACTCCCTGATACAACTGTATGGTGAAATGACGGACCGAACGTCATCTGAACTGACCAGCGGAACGCTCCTCCTCATCGGTGTCGGGGTGGTCCTCCTCGGTGGTTCGATCGGGCTCTTCGTTGCCGATTTCGGCACTGCAACCCCTGAGCCGGTTGCGTTCGATGAGACGGTCGCAATAGGCCTCACGCTCGAAGACGAACTGCGTCTCGAAGACGAGTCGGTCGACGTCGAACTTCCTCGAATGCAGGTGTTTTATTCGCAGTATCCCTACGTCGTCGGCTACTACGGGATCGAGTCGTTCGTCACAGCACACCGAGAGCCGACGCACGAACAGCAGTTCGGGTTCCCGACCGTCGCGTACGTCACCGACTACACGTCGCGCGGGATCCGATTAACCGCGGACGGATTACCTGAAACACGTCTCTCACCGGGATGGATCGCGGCTGATGAGGCGTACTACGTCATCGACAGCGAAGCTCGAACGCCCTCTGGGGAGACGATCGTGCCGTTTCGCACCGCGGAATCCGCCGAAGCGTTCACCGAGGAGTACGGTGGCACCGTCGTTGAATGGGACGCAGTCCTCCAGTCGGACGTTGAAGTCGATGACGCCGAAACGGTCCGGACTCGTCTCGATGGACATCGCGATGAGGCCGATCGATCTGTCGTGAGGCGAATGGAACTCGCTGACCGACCTGTGGGCGCGGTCGTCGGTGAAAACGGAACGACACTTCAGGATGCGATCGACGCAGCGCCGTCGAATACGACGGTTCTCGTCCCGAACGGTACCCATTCCGGCCCAATCGAAATCGATCATCCAGTGACGCTTCGAGGGAGCGGCGATGCGCGAATCGAAGGCGACGGAAACGGCACCGTGGTTACCGTTACCGCGCCGGAAACCGCGATCGTCGGTGTGGCGATCTCGGGCGTCGGCGATACGACACCCGGTCCGACCGTGACTGACGATCACGCACACGGCGGGTTCAGCGGCACGGGCGGGCATGATCACGGCGATACCGACGGAGATGATTCGTGGGACGCCGCCATCGACGATGATTATGCGGGCGGCGATTCGGCGGTTTCGATTACGACGGCGGACGGGGTTCTCGTCGCCGATACGGAGATTCACACCGATGCGGCCGGCGTGATCGTCCGAGATTCGCCCGACTTCGTCGTCTCGAACGTGACCGTCAACGGAAGTGCGAACTATCGTGAGGGCCACATGGGAGTGGCCGCGATGCGGTCTGTGGGCGTCGTCGAACACTCGACGTTCATCGGAGGCCTCGATGGGGTATACACCCACCGCGCCGACGGGATCGTCGTGCGGAACAACGAGATGTACGACAATCGCATGGGGGTTCACCTCATGTTCACGTCCGATGCGCTTCTCGCGGATAACGCGATCTCCGGACAGGAACAGACCGGCATTTACGTGATGACCGGTCCGCAGGGCAACGGGATCGTGGGCAATGAAATCACGGAGACATGGACCGCGATTAGCGTCGGTGGGTCCGACAGCTACGTCGCCGATAACGTCCTTTCAGAGAACGATCTCGGGATGCGGATCGATGCCACCGCCTCGATCTTCGAGCGCAACGTCATCGTCGATAACCGAAACGGGGTCGAAACGTGGGCGCTGTTGCCGACGAACCGAGTGACGCGAAACGACTTCGTCGGAAACGACAGACACGTCCCGATCAGCAGTGGACGGCTTCGTGTCTGGACGCATAACGGAGAGGGGAACTACTGGGAAGGTGCGATCGGTACGACCGACGGAGCAGTCATTCAGCGACCGTACACGCCGACCGATCCCATCGATGGGAGGCTTCACCGGGTCGATGGCGCGAACACGTTAGCGCAGGCACCCGCACTCGACGCCCTGGCTGGGTTCGAGGGGTCGGTTCCCGGCATGCGCGCAGACGGCGTGATCGACGTCGCTCCGCTGTGCTCGCCGGCGAACGAGGCGTGGTTCGAACGACACGGCCGAACGGATATCGAGCCCGTTTGTCAGTCCGGCGGCCAACGGACGGAGAATGTACATCATGACTGAAATATCACGAGAAACACCGACACTGACGCTTTCGAAGGTCGGTCACTCGTACGGATCGATCGACGTGTTGGATGACGTTTCCTTCGACATTCGATCCGGCGAGGTGACCGCGATCATCGGCCCGAACGGGGCCGGGAAGACGACGCTGCTCAAAGCGATCGTCGGATTACACGACCCGGCGCGAGGAGAGATTCGGTACAACGGTCCGGCCGCATCGCGACCGATCGGATATCTCCAGCAACATCCGGCGTTTCGACCGGGACAGACCGTCAAAGAGGCGATCACGTTCTATGGATCACTGGTCGACGAAAGCGAACTGGATGCTGACGCGCGGCTCGAACAGGTCGGACTCACCGCGGCCGCCGATCGGGCCGTCGAGGATCTCTCCGGCGGGATGACACGGCTCGCCGGGATCGCGCAAGCGACCGTCGGTGACCCACCGCTCGTCGTTCTCGATGAGCCGGCGAGCGGGCTCGACCCGGGAATGAGCGTTCGAATCTTCGAGGTCGCCGAAGAGCTCACCGAAACGGGCGCGGCGGTGCTTTTGAGCTCTCACGATCTGGCGTTGGTCGAACGGACCGCCGATCGGGTTCTCTTACTCGACGATGGAACCGTCGCGAGGGACGGATCGCCAGCGCTGATCTGCTCGGAGCTGGGGGTGGAATCGCTGCTTGACGCGTTCGAAGCGGCGATCTCCGGTGAGGCCGGGACCGTCACCGTTCGAGGTGAGACCGCATGAGGACCTCCCTTGAATCGGTACCGGAGAGCGAACGGACGACGATCGATGACGCGCGCTCGCCAAACACGATCACAATCCTCAGAACGCTCGTTCGACGAGAGCTTTCGACAGCCGTGATCAACCGAACTACGCTCGGGTTTTTCTTCGGGCTCGTCGCGGTGCTGTTTGCGATCGCGTGGTTCGGCGGCGGGATGGGTGCGGGATATATCTCGACGATCATCGATCTACTGACGCCGCTGCAACTTCTGATTCCCGTCATCGCGCTCGTGTTCGGCTACCAGGCGATTCTCGGCGACAAGCGCCGTGGCGTCCTCGCGGTGTTACGGACGTATCCCGTCGCTTCGTGGCAAATCATCCTCGGCGTCTACGTCGGCCGAGCGATCGGATTGGCTGCGGTGATTTCGGTCGCACTGTCGTTTCTCATCTATCCGATTTTGCTCATTGAACCATACAGCCCCGTGTTTTATGCGACACATACCGGGGTCGACTCGCCGATGTTATTCCTTCGATTTATCGTCTTAACGACGTGGTTCGCCTTGGTCATGCTCGCGGTCGCGGTCGCGATCTCCGCGCTCGCTGGGACGGCTCGAACCGCGCTCGCACTGACTGGGCTTGTGCTGTTAGCGGTGCTTTTCCTCGCGGATATCGCTCTCGTCTTCGCGCTTTCGCGTGGAATGATCGATGAAGCTTCCCTGCTGGGTTCGCTCGCCATCAGTCCGCTGAGCGCGTACCGAGGCTTGGTGCTCGAAACGACCGTCGCCGCGACTTCGGGAACCGGTCCCCGAGCTGCGTCTCCGTTGGCCAGTGTTGTCGGACTCTTCGGCTGGTGGCTCGGCTCGCTTGCTATCGCGACGCTGGCCGTTCGAAAATAGTGCAAACGATCTTCTGTCGTTACATCCCGATGCCCGAGAGCACTTCCCGCGTGATCTCATCGTGTGTGAGTAACTCGCCGCCGTACTCGTCGGCGAACGCGGCCGCGTCATCCGCGTCGCTGAATCCGATGAGCGAACCACCCATCGCCCCCTCGACCTCACTGTTGGCGACGAACGTGAGATCCTGTAGATTCGCGAACGCGTCGGCTTCGAGATGGGCACTAATGACTTGTGTGCCGCCGTCCTGGCGGATCTCGTACTGGACGCGCGAGTAATCCGTCCCGTACGCGATCTGCGGCTCGTATCCTCGCTCTTCGTTTTCGAGGATGAAGTTGTACGTACACATCGAACTGCAGAACCATGCGACGCCGTTTTTGCGATCCTCCGGAAGTGAAGGGGGAATATCGTCGCCGTAGAAGGCTTCACCCACCGGTCCCGGATGCATCTCGATTCGCATCCCGCAGTTGTCACACTCTTGGCCGTCGTCGAGCGCGATCGGATCCGGTGTCTCGGAATCGCCACCGAGACACCCCGCGAGGGACCCGACCCCGCCGACGACGATCGTTGTCAACACCGTCCGCCGTGTGTGGCCGGAGCCGTGGAAACGCCGCTTCTCCGCGCTATGAGGCCGTCGTTCGTCCATAGCTGTCTATACGGTAGTCGAAAGTATATGCTGTCTGGTACACTTCTGAAAACGGTTCGTCGATGCGCTGCGACGCTACGGTTCGAAGAGCGAATCGACGAGGCGAGAGAACCGATCGACGAGGCGGTCCGGAAGGCTCGGATCGATCTCGACGAGCGTCTCGCGAAGCAGTTTCGGCCGGGTT
>SKKJ01000045.1 GCA_007121575.1 Natronomonas sp. | reverse complement strand
TAGTGCTCTTTTTCTTCGCGGGCCGTCTCGGCAAAGGCCGCTTTCGTCTCTCCCGTTTCGGAGTCTGCCCACTCGCGATACGTTTCCGCGGCGTGGTACTCTGCCGTCGCCGCAGCGGACAGCACCTCATTCGCTTCCAATTGTCCTTCCGTATCCGCATACAGTGACTTCGAGGAGCCGAGCCGAGAGAGCTCGGTCTCGTTGTCGTCCCGTACTGATTTGATAAATGTCTCAGCGTCCATATCGTCTACTACTGTCCGTATCTGTTTGTATTCGCGGGTATATACATCGGTCTTGTATGGTCGTTCGGAACGCTATCCGTTGGTCTGTGAGACCCTCCGGCTCACCCTACTCGCAGAGCACTCACCGCTTTCCGTTCTACTTCGATGGTTCGAACGCGTCGCTCACTCGGCCCCGCCTTTCTCTATCGGGGCGCCGACCAAATTACCCCATTCCGTCCACGAGCCGTCGTAATTGACCGCGTCATCGTAACCGAGCAGCTCGTGTAGCGCGAACCACGCGACCGACGAGCGTTCGCCGATTCGGCAGTACGCAACGGTCGTCTCGTCGCCATCGATCCCGCGATCTGCGTATAGCTCCCGAAGTTCGTCGGCGTCTTTGAACGTCCCATCGTCGTTCGTCACGGCCGCCCACGAAATATTTTGCGCGCCCGGAATGTGCCCGCCGCGCTGTGCGGTTTCGTTGAGTCCCGGTGGAGCGAGGACTTCGCCGCTGAACTCCTCGGGCGAACGAACATCGACGAGCGGCAGACCGCGTTCGATCGCGTTCTCGACATCCTCGCGGTACGCCCGGATGGATTCACGCGGACCGGACGCCTCGTACTCTACCGCCGAGAACTCCGGCACTTCGTCGGTCGTCGGATAGTCGTTTTCGATCCAGTACTCACGGCCGCCATCGAGGAGTTTCACGTCCTCGTGGCCGTAGTATTTGAACTGCCAGTAGGTGTAGGCGGCGAACCAGTTGGCGTTATCGCCGTAGAGAACGACCGTTGAGTCTTCCGTGATGCCGTGTTTACCGAGTAGGGCTTCGAAGTCGGCCTTTTTGAGGAGATCTCGAGTCGTCTGATCTTGGAGGTCTCGCTCCCAATCGAGACCGATCGCTCCGGGTGCGTGCGAGTCGTCGTAGGCTTCCGTATCCACATCGACTTCTACCAGTCGATATTCGGGATCGTCGCTTTGGAAGTCATCGAGTCGACTTTCGACCCACTCGGCCGATACGAGCACATCTTTCGCGTATGCTGATTCACTCATTACGTCCTCACGTACGACTGTGATACATATACAGCCATTCGTGACGGCACGTTCGGCCGCACCTCCCCATTCACGGCAACTGTGCCCGCGATCTGCTGACAACGATCGAGCTATCTTTTCTTCGATTCTGTTGGCGCAACTCCTGTTTGCGAATCAAACAGCAATTGAAACGAGTTTTAATCCATTCGGGATTCCGGCAAAAATCACCGTCTATGTCGGATAACCGTTGAATACAGTCCCAAAGCGAGCGGTTAATCCGATCGCTCCGAACCCACTAGTATGAACGACCGAATCGTCGATACCGAATGGGTCGACCACCGCCTCGATGACCCGGACTGCGTCATCGTCGATGTCAGAGACGAGTGGGAGTACGACGGAATCGGTCATATTCCCGGTGCGGTTAATGTCCCGTTCGACACGTTTCGAGCCGACGAACACGGTGCAGCGGAAGCCGGAATGCTACCGGGTGCTGACGTCTTCGGTGAGCTTCTCGGCGAAGCCGGGATTGCGCCCGAAGACGAGCTGATCGCCTACGATGACACCCACGGCGTGTTCGCGGCTCGATTTCTCGTCACCGCGGAACTGTACGGACACGATCCATCGAAGCTCCATCTGCTCGACGGCGATTTTTCAGTGTGGAACCAAACGGGAAAGACGACGACTGAGCGTCCAGCGAGGCCCGAAACGACGTATCCGGCCACGTTTCGTTCCGACGGTCCACTCATCGACCGTGCGACGATCGCGGCCGCCGTAAAGGACACAGAGGCGATTATCGTCGACACTCGCGAACAGTGGGAGTACGAGGAGGGACATATTCCCGGTTCGATCCGTCTGGATTGGCGCGAACTCGTTGACGCTGATACCCGAAGGATCCGTCCTGAGTCGGGTTTGCGGTCGCTGTTGATTGACCGCGGGATCACACCGGATCACCGAACCGTTCTGTACTGTAATACCGCTCGTCGGATCAGTCATACGTACATCGTCCTTCGGGCGCTTGGGTACGACGATATCGCGTTCTATGAAGGAAGTCTCACCGAATGGGAGCGTGAAGGCGGGGTGCTCGAATCCGGGACGTGACCGAGTGACTGAAACCGGCCTGCACAACTGTTTTGCCGATCAGGCCCGAAGACGCTCGTATGACGTTTGACCCGACCGCCGATGCGACTCCCGAAGAGATTCAAGCGCGCGTTGACACCCTGCTTGAGGAGAACGAACTCGTCCTCTTCATGAAGGGCAACAAACTGATGCCTCAGTGTGGATACTCTCAGAAAGCGCTCGACATCCTCCAACAGTATCGCGACGATGTCGTCGCGGAGGACGTCCTTCCGGCGCTCGATGCGTACCGGGCCGCGCTCAGCGAACACAGCGGTTGGGAAACCATTCCGCAGACGTTCGTCGACGGTGAGTTCATCGGTGGGAGCGATATCCTCGAAGAGTTACACCAGCGCGGTGAACTCGCCGATCAACTCGGCGTCGACGCTGACGACGTGGATGACGGCCTCGAAGCGCCGTTCTAGAGACAAACGCGATCATACGACGTTTCTGTCGTTTGCGTGGCCTCCGGTAGTCTCATGTTCGATGTAACCGACACACCGATCATGGAACTGGAGGCGTACTGGGGAGTCGGGCCGAAGACCCGGACGAGGCTCGAAGAAACGCTCGGAGTGAAAGCGGCCGTCAGCGCGATCGAGACTGGTGACGTGCGTGCGCTCGTTAATGCGGGTGTCGATCAGAGTAGGGCGACGCGAATCCTTCGGCATGCACAAAGCGCAGAGGGCATGAAACTCCTGGCGACGCGCGATACTCGCGCGGTATATAAAGAGATGCTCGACGCGGTGGCCGAGCACGCCGTCAGCGACGTAGCCGCGGACCGAATTCGGACGCTGACGCCCCTTACCGATCGTGAGGACATGCAACAACGGCTGGATGCTGTCGATGCGGGGCGTACGGGCTGGCAACGTATGAGCGAAAAGACCCGCGAATCGGTTCTTTTTGTGTTCGATGCGTACGACGACGCTGAAGGTGGTCGACTCGCCGCGGTCGAAGCCGCGCTCGAACTCTCTGAGATCGACGTTTCGGAAGCCGTGTTCGATCCCGTTACCGAACTTGATACCGAGACGCTCGCCGATGCGGCAGTCGCGCTTCGTGCGCTCTCGGAGACGAGCGTTGCCAGCGGTGCTGACAGCGAACTCGACCAGCTTCGGGACGCGTATGAAGCCATCGACCGAATCTCGGCAAATCCGGGAGACGTGCTCGAAACGCTTCGATCGCAGGGAATCACGGATACTTCCGGGTTTCGTACAGGACTGCTGGAGTACGTACAAACCGAGACGACCGTGGGAACGGAACGAATCCGTTCGGCCATGGCGGAAGACGCTATCGATGCGACCGAATTCATTACGGAGACGCTTCGATCGCTTCGATCGAACCTCGGTGAGGCGATCGATGAACGCGCTTCGACGGTTCGAGCGGCACTCGAAGACGATCTCGAAGATGCCGACACCGAGATCGAGCGAGCGCAGACCGCCGTTGCTCTGGTCGCTCGCGATCTCTCATTGGGGCGCTTCGCCATCGAGCATGATCTTCACCGACCAGCGTATGTCGATCGCGAAACACTCGCGGTCGTCGACGCCCGAAACCTGTTGATCGATGCGAAGGACGATGTTCAGCCGATCACGTACGCTGTCGGCGAGCACGCGATCGCCCCGCCCGGTGACGAACAAGTAACCGTTCTGACCGGCGCGAACAGCGGTGGCAAAACGACGCTCTTGGAGACGTTATGCGCGATCGAAATACTCGCACATATGGGGCTTCCGGTCCCGGCCGCCGAAGCTGAGATGTCGGTGCTCGATCGACTGGTGTTTCACCGTCGACATGCGAGCTTTAACGCAGGTGTGCTCGAGTCGACGCTTCAATCGGTCGTTCCGCCGTTGGTCTCTGGAAACCGAACGCTCATGCTCGTTGACGAGTTCGAAGCGATCACCGAACCGGGGCGGGCGGCAGATCTCCTCGGTGGTCTGGTTCGGTTAACGATCGAGGAAGGTTCGCTGGGGGTGTTCGTCACACACCTTGCTGGTGATCTCGAACCGCTGCCGGACAATGCCAGAGTCGATGGAATCTTTGCGAAGGGATTGACTGACGATCTCGAACTCAACGTCGATTATCAACCTCGGTTCGGTGAAATCGGTCGATCGACACCGGAATTTATCGTTTCACGGTTGGTGGCAAACGCAAGCGACCGGAGCGAAGAAGCGGGCTTTCGAATGCTTGCGGATGCGGTGGATACGGAGATCGTCCAGCGGACGCTTTCAGATGCCGAGTGGAGCGGTCTCGATAGAACCTGACTTGCGTGTGTATGTTCTGTTTAAAAACACAATATCGTGCTTTCCAAGCGATGTTACCTTCCGTTACCGAGCCAACGGTATGAGTGATCTCTCTTACGAGTAAACTTGTCAGCGGCGATCCCCGTCCTGTCGTCAGAAGTCTCTACGCTTAGTCATCCAGAACCTCGTCAACGACCTCATCGACCGTACTGTCGATGATCTGTCCGACCTCGGAAGTGCCATAGACGACGGTGAGTCGATAAATGACGATATAGCTGATAACGGTCGCGACAACTGCTAAGATGAGATTTCCGATCAGTAGTCGTATCACGATCTCGGGAGCGGCATTGAACGAGATGTCGCTGATTCCGACACCATCGACCGGGCCAAGCAATACCACACCCAGCGTAAAGCTCGCCACGTAAACGCCCCACTTGACGACCGGGTTGAAAATAACGACGGACGCAAAGAGGGCGATCTTGCTGACCCAATCGAAAACGAAGGCGAGTATCACGAACACGATGAGTCCGACACCCAACGTTGGGAGCATCGTGATGAACGTTCCAAGCGCAAAGCTCCCAGCGAGCTCTCGAGATGTGTGCTCTTCGGTCAACGTTTTTTGTAGCTCATCGCGGCATCGGTCGAAATACCGGCCGACGCGATCTCGAATCATCTTCAGTATCCGTATTGGGTGAGAAAGCAAATATACTCTTTCTAGCTTCCCTTGTTTTGTTCAATCCATACGTCTGAAAATTACCCCATCTTATTAACTGTCCACTATCATCACAAGCACGTGTATGAGTGATGGGCCGGCGGGGACCAACATTGAAGGTGAGGCACCGGTCGCTGAAACCGTCGTCGAGACGGATGAAGCGACGATAACGGACGACTCCGAACTCGAACGGACACTTGGCTTGGCCGGAGGCCTCGCGATCGGTATCGGGACGATGATCGGTGCCGGAATTTTCGTCTTTCCGGGGCTAGCGGGGGCGCGAGTCGGAACTGCCGCAACGGCTTCGTTTGCGATCGGGGGGATTATCGCACTACTCGTTGCGCTTCCAACGTCCGAGCTAGCGACCTCGATGCCGAAAAGCGGTGGTGGATATTATTTCATCTCGCGCGCGCTCGGCACACTGGCTGGCACGATTGTCGGGCTATCTTTGTGGCTCGGATTAGTCTTCGCGACCGCGTTTTACCTCGTTGGATTGGGATATTACGCGCTCGATGGGCTTGCGGAACTCGGAATAGTGCTTAGCGTGAGTCCTGGAGGGCTTGTTTCCGTTCTCGCTGTCCTGTTCGGTGTCGCATTCACCGTGCTGAACGCGACCGGAACCGAAAACGCGGCAAAGCTGCAAAACGGGATCGTCGCGCTGTTGCTTTCGATGCTTGTCGTGTTCTTGACGTTCGGTTTACTCGACGCTGTCGGGCTCGTCGATGCGGGTACCCCACCGGGGGAAGCAGCCGATGTCTGGGAACTCGTTCCGATTATGTCGGTTGCAGCGTTAGTGTTTACATCTTATCTCGGGTTTGCGCAAGTGGCGACCGTCGCAGGCGAGATGAAACGCCCCGGTCGTAATCTCCCGATCGCGATGATCGGCTCGGTGTTGATCGTCACCGTTCTATACGTGTTAACCATCTTCGTCGCGACGAACGTGTTCGATCAAGCGGCGCTAGCGCAAGCGGGTGAAACCGCGATGGTCGAAGTCGGGCGAGAGCTATTCGGCATATGGGGCGCTTTTGTGATTATCCTCGGCGGATTACTCGCGACGATGTCGTCAGCGAACGCGTCCATTCTCAGTACGTCACGGGCGATTTACGGCGTCTCAAAGGATGCACTGTTGCCGAGAAAAGCCAGCAGTATCAATCTGAAATACGGAACGCCACACGTCGCCCTCGGGATGGCTGGTGGTCCGGTGATCGTCTTGGCCGCGACGAGACAAGTCCAGCTACTCGCCGAGGTCGCGTCCTTTCTTCACCTCGTCATGTACGGGTTAATCTGCGTCGCGTTAGTCGCGATCAGACGGGACGCCCCCGAGTGGTATGATCCCGACTTTCGGGTCCCGGGAGGGCCGATTATCCCTACGATCGGCGCGCTCGCGAGCTTCGGTCTCATCGCGTTTATGGACCCACGATCGATCGCCGTGGGCATGCTCGTCATCGGCGTAACTGCAGGGTGGTACTTCTTTTACGCTCGGGACGTAACACTCAAGGGGGCACTATAATGACTCGCGTTCTCGTACCCGTCGAAATTTTGGAGGGAGGTGCGGTTTCTCCCGGCTTAATGACGCTCCTTGGAACGGTAGACGTGACGGTACTCGGGTATCACGTTCTCCCTGAACAAACGCCGGCTGATCAGGCTCGGTTGCAGTATGAAGACCGTGCAAGTGACGCCTTAGAAGATCTGAGCGAGGAGTTTCGCACGGCCGGTGGTGATGC
>SKKJ01000106.1 GCA_007121575.1 Natronomonas sp. | reverse complement strand
TCAAGGAACGAGCCGCGTCAGCGGCGAGTGAGTAGGGTAGGGGTAGTTCACAAGTTACGTCTGAAAGAACGGTTAGTTTCGAACGCAGAACGCCGATATACTCGTTTTGATCAGATCTAGCTGACGAGGCGTACAACGCAAGCGTCAGTTATTCGGCCCAATCCGGGTCCGTCCGCGGCGGCGAAAAGACGTCGATACCGCGAACCGTCACATCACCGCGGTTTTCCACGCCGTGAGACTGTCCACCGGGGATCACGTACGAATCACCTTCACCGATCGTGACCGCTTCGCCGTCACAGAGGAAGGTTAACTCGCCCTCGTAGACGAAGCCGATCTGTTCGTGCGGATGATCGTGCTCCGGGATCGTCGCACCGGGTTGGAGTTCGAACTCTTGGAGACTCATCTCGTCGCCTGCCGCGAGCGCGGTCAGGTATACGTCGTCAACTGCCTCTACTGAGTCACGGTCGGATAATCCGATTCGTTCCATACGCCTATTCTCGATTGCCCGTGGTATAAAATCGGAGGGTGAACGCCGTTTCTCGAAGCGAAGGTCAGTACGATTTCGCGAAGTATGCGGTCTCGGTCGCCGCTTCGTCACAGATTCCGCAGGTGTCGTGGATCGGCTCTTCGTCCGCATCGAGCGGTAACATCACGATTTCGGCGGCAATCTCGTCTTTGATGACGGTTTCACACGCCTCGTCCCCGCACCAGCCGGTTTCGACGTAGCCGCCGTGTCGACCGATCGTGCCGAGGATCTCGCCGCGGCCGTGAGCTTCCCGGATGTTCTCTTCGAGGTTCGCCTCGGCCGCCGCATAGAGTTTCGCATAGATCGTATCGAGTGCGTCACCGACGGTCTCTACGATGCCGTCGCGATCGACGAGTTCGCTTTCGCCATCGGGTCGGTGGACGACCGTCGCCGTCCCTTCTTCGACCTCGTTGGGTCCGATCTCGATGCGAAGCGGAATCCCGTTGAGTTCGTGCTCGTTGAATTTGAACCCCGGATTCCGCTCATCGCGGTCGTCGAGTTCGACGCGAAACCGTTCGTCGAGTTCGGCCGTGAGATCGGCGGCGTACTCTAAGACCGCGTCTTCGGTATCGGCCTGCCAGATCGGGACGATGACGACCTGTGTTGGAGCCAATGCAGGTGGCAAGACGAGCCCTTGATCGTCCGAGTGCGTCATGATGAGCGCACCGAGCGCGCGCCAGGAAAGCCCCCACGACGTCGTGTGAGCGATCTGTGTCTCCTCGTCTTCGTCGGTGTATTCGATACCGAACGCCTCGGCGAAGGAGGTCCCGAGATGGTGGCTCGTCCCGGCTTGGACGGATTTTCCGTCGGGCATCAACGCCTCGATAGTCGTCGTCGTGTGCGCGCCGGGGAACTTATCGTGTTCCGGCTTTCGTCCAAGCATCCCGGGGATCGCCATGACCTCCTCGTAGAGGCGCTCGTACTGCCGTAGCCGCGTCATCGTCTCCTCCCACGCGTCCTCGTGAGTCGCGTGGGCGGTGTGACCCTCCTGCCAGAGGAACTCCTTCGTCCGGAAGAACGGCTTGGTTTCGGTGGCCTCCCACCGAACGACCGAGCACCACTGGTTGAGCCGCATCGGGAGATCACGGTAGCTTCGAACCCATTCGGCGATAAACGGCGTGATGATCGACTCGGAGGTCGGACGGACGGCGAGTCGCTCTTCGAGTTCGTTGTGCCCGCCGTGTGTCACCCACGCGACCTCGGGATCGAACCCTTCGACGATGTCTTTCTCCCGTTCGAGATACGATTCGGGGATGAACATCGGAAAATACGTGTTCTGGACGCCGGTCTCTTTGAACCAGCCGTCGAGGTGATCTTGCAGTCGTTCCCAGAGCGCATAGCCGCGCGGGCGGGTGACGATGAATCCACCCATCGGGGCGTAATCAGCGAGCTTCGCCTTTTGGACGACTTCGGCGTACCACTCGCCGGGGTTGTGTTCTTTGCTCTCCGTGATACCGAGTTCTTGTTCAGTCATGGTGATGTGACGTTCGTGTTCGGCCGCCGCTGGCCGAACGGGCGCGCGTTGGTGTTCGTTCGGCGGCGTGTATTTATATACTGTCGGGATCCGTCCGCGGCGGATCGACTCGTCAGACCTCACTTAAAAAATCGATCGGATTTTCCGGTGCGCATCCACGCGGTGGGCGCCATGCCCAATCGGCGAACCAGCGGCGGATACATGAGCGAGATAATGAGAAGGATCGCCAGTTCGACGAAGATTCCCAACTCGCCGATCGTGAGTCGAATCGCACCGAGAACGGCGAAAAGTATGAGCAACAACGCAACGTAGTGGGGGAGAAGCTCCTTGAGGTTATCAACGTCTACCATACTGCCTGCTTTGGCGCGTCGGTAAAAACATGCTCGATAGTTTATCAGAAGGGATCAGGTATGCTCGACCGGTGAGCGGGACGAATTACGTAGGCTCGATCGCTAAATCGGATGGATGGCGGAGAGATCTGCCGACATAAACGACACGGCAGACAGCGGTATTCGCCCAACAGAACAGTAAAACCGATCGGATACGCGTCGACGATCGCTGAAAAGTTCTCCGAACTCGAAATACCTTTCCGTCTTCTAATTATATCTAATTACACGTTATGAGCGATTTTCCAGAGTACGTCGACGTATCGTACACCGACGGGGAAGGTGAAAGTGCCGCGGACTATCCAACGCTGGAGGATAAAATCGAGAAAGCGATCGAGGTCGTCGCAACCGGTCTCAAAGAGTACGAGAACCCGGCGATCATGTGGACCGGTGGGAAGGATTCGACGCTGACGCTGTACTTCGTCAAGGAGGTCGCAGAACAGTACGGATACGATCTCCCGCCCGCCGTCTTCATCGACCATTACCAACATTTCGATGAACTGCTCGAGTTCGTCGAACGCTGGGCCGACGAGTGGGAACTCGAAGTCATCTTCGCGCGCAACGACGACGTCGGCAGCTACGTCGAGGAACGCGACCTCGAACCGGGAGATGACATCGAGATCGACGCGCTGTCTGAGAACAACCAACACCACGTTCGGAACATCCTCAAATACGACGAAGAGACGTTCCCGTTCCTGCTGGATACGTACGTTGGCAACCATCTACTGAAGACGGTCGCGCTGAACAACGCCCTCGAAGCGCACGACATCGACGGGATCATCTCGGGGATCCGCTGGGACGAACAGGAAGCGCGGGCGGACGAGACGTTCTTCTCGCCGCGACACGATCCGGATATCTATCCACCGCACGACCGGATTCAACCGATTCTCCAATTCGACGAACGCGATGTCTGGGACCCGTTCTGGTACTACGTCGTTCCCGAGACGGTCGAGGGATATCCCGACGACGGCTACGTTCCCCAGGATTACGACGATCTCCCGAACGGCCTTACCCACGAGGACATCCCCGTCTCGCCGAAGTACTTCGCCGGATTCCGGTCGCTCGGCAGCGAGATTTCGACCGAAAAGAGCGACGAAGAGCCTGCGTGGTTGCAGGACCTCGAGAATACGACCGAGCGAGCGGGGCGCGCCCAAGACAAAGAAGACCTGATGGAACGGCTGCGCGATCTCGGCTATATGTGAGATCCGGGCCACAATCCATTCTGGTCGATCCGCCGATGCGGAGGTAAAGAGTTTTGTCCGGGTTCCCCGAAACGGTGGACATGACCGAGTACACCGTCGAGTTCGTCGGGACCGGCGAGACGATCACGGTTTCCGACAAGGAGACCATCCTCAAGCGCTGTATCGAGGAGGGAATCGCACAGGAGTACTCCTGTCGCGTCGGAATGTGTCTGGCCTGCTCAGCCGAGATCCTCGAAGGCGAGGTCACGCAACCGGCGGCCCGCGGCCTCACTGAAGAAGAACGGGAGCGGTACGCGCTAACGTGCATGGCCCGTCCGCAGTCCGATCTCAAACTCGATCGCGGGAAATACCCACCGAGTATCGAGGCGGACAGCACGGCCGGTCACGGTGGCTCCGACGCGGCTGCTGCGGACGACTGAACGCGGCACGCAGAGATTTGATTGGGCCCCACTCGTTCCTTACGAGGAAGGATACGTCCACGGAGCGATTGACTCGATCGCGTCCGCGATTCTCAGTAACGTTGCTTCGTCGTATATCGATCCGACGAGTTGCATCCCGATCGGTAGTTCGTCCGCGGGCTCGGCGGGCACGCTCACAACCGGATGCCCGGTCAGATTAAACGGCCACGCGAGCGTCCAATCGGTCGGCAACCCGCTCGTCTGTTCACCGTCGATCGTCGTCGGAAACGGCTCATCGTGCGTCAACGGTGGCGTTGCGAGCGTCGGACACACCAACGCGTCGTGTTCGGAGAGAACGTTCTCGATGGCGTGATACAGTTCGGTTCGCGGAAAGTCGCTCTGCGTATACGTCATCGCTGTGTGACTCTCACCGATCGAGACGAGGGTGTGAAGCTTTTCGGGAGTCGCGTCCGCGTACTCGTCCAGTACGTCGAACCCGAGGGCTTCGCTGAGTTCGGCGACGGCGGTCGCGAAATACGTCGTCACGCTCGTCATATACGAATGGGTCAACTCGCCACGTTCCGGAACATCGAGTTCGACCGTCTCGACGGTCGCGCCGCCGGCGGCGATCTTCGATAACGTCGATTCGATAGCGGTTCTGACCGCGGGATCGACGGCGAACAGCGCCAAATCGGGGGAGTACGCGATCGAGAGCGATGACGGATCGAAACGCTCGTCGAGCGCATCGTGGTACGATCTCGATTTCGGAACACTGAACGGGTCGACCGAGTCGCGGCCCGAGAGAACATCAAGCGTGAGTGCGAGACTCTCGATATCGCGCGCCATCGGCCCCAATACGCCGACCGGCGTATGACCGCGATATCCGTTGGTTCGGTTTCCGCGCGGGACAAGCCCGTGACTCGGTTTGACCGAAACGACACCGCAACAGGCAGCGGGATTTCGAAGCGAGCCGCCGACGTCAGAGCCCGTCGCGATCGTACAGAGCCCGTCCGCAAGCGCCGCCGCCGAGCCACCCGAAGATCCACCCGAATTCCGTTCCGGATCGAACGGCGTCGAGGTCGGCCCCTGCAGCGAATTATCGGTCCGAACGCTGTGGCCGAGTTCAGGCGTGTTCGTCGTGCCGATAACGATCGCCCCGGCGGCTTCGAGTCGGGCGACGGTCACGCTCGTCCTCTCGGCGACGTTGTCTGCGAGTGGTCGAAACCCCATCGTGTTTCGCACGCCGGCTTTCGTTTCGGAGAGGTCTTTGATCGCGACCGGAACGCCCGCGAGCGGTAACTCCGCTCCCGATCCGAGTCGGGCACTGATCTCCTGTGCGCGTGTTTTCGCGTTCTCTTCCGTAACGGATATATACGCGTTCGTGATCTCGTTTCGCGATTCGATCCGTTCGAGAAACGTCTCCACGACTTCGAGCGGATCACGCTCACCTCGTCGAACCGAAGCGGCAACGTCGACGGCGGAGTCGAAGTGTATGCTCATGCAAAGAGAGTATGCGCATCGACAATAGGGATTGCCGTAAAAAACCGTTTCATCGGCGAATCGAAGACCGAATCACTATCATACCCCGGATAGTATCGTTCCGATATGTCTTTCGAGATCGGCCGCCGACTGGTTCATGCCTCCGGTGCGGTCGTTCCCGGCGCATACCTGTTCGATCAGCATATCCTCGAGTCGGGACTCGTCACCTGGCAAGCGGTTCAAGCGCTCGCCGTCGTGGGACTGATCGCGACGGCAATCCTCGAAGCGGCCCGACTCTACGGCGGGTTGGAACACGCGATCTACGACCGTCTAACGCGTGAATACGAACAAGAGACCGTTGCAGGCTATGCGATGTACGTACTGAGCGGGACGATCACCGTGTTCGTATTCGAACCACAGATCGCGGTTCCTGCGTTGTTTATGCTGACATTGGCGGATCCGGTCAGCGGTATCCTCTCTAGCGGCGAGTTCCGGAAAGTCGCCCGACCGCGCGTGCTCATCGGCATGTTCGTCGTTAGTTTCTTGCTCGCACTCCCGTTCGTGCCACCGGTTGTAGCAGTTGCCGGTGCAGTCGGCGCGATGCTCGCAGACGGTGTCAAACCAGTGATCCGAGGGTATATCGTCGACGATAACCTCACGATCCCGCTCGTTGCCGCCGGGGCGATGTGGCTCACACTCGCGTTTTTGGGATAATGAAACGGACGGATAACGAGGAGAGGGGTTGATCAGTTACAAGAGGACCGCAAGCGGGACACCGAACGTGATAGCGATCCCGACGAGGGCGATGACGGCACCGATCGCGATCTGTTTCGGCGTGTACGCGCTCTGTGGTGCCGTCGATCGTTCTTCGGTGGATCCGTGTGGATGGTGGTCGTGGCCTTCGTGGTCTTGCTCGGTCATATCAGGGTGTGTATCGGGAGATCACTTTGGCCTACCGTTTTCCCGAGCGCTCCAACGTCTCGATCAGCGACCGCCGTCGAGTTCTCGGAGCGTATACAAAAACGAATCTCGATCGAGTTCGACGTCATCGACGGTCAGTATCTCGTCTTTTCGTACGGGGCGGGAAACGGTCGCTCCGTCGAGCAGTTCCAGCGGGACGTGATCACCGGCTTCGGCGTCGTCGGCCCGCTCGACCAGTCCGTAGACGGTTTCGCCGCCGCCACCGTCGATTTCCTCGCCGGGCGATAGTTCTCGCTTGGCGGCAGCGACGACCTCCGCGACGCGGTCACGGGTCGTTCCGGTCGGTTGCTCGTACGCCGCCGCCATCGCGACACTGATCGCCGTCTCGACGCCGGGAAGGTGGTACGGCCGGTAGAACAACGCGTACTCGCCGTCCGAGCTGGTGACGACCCCATCCCCGCCGCCGATACCGAGGTGTAAATGCTGTCGGACGCGCTCGTTCGGTGCTCGGACGACGACGAAAATACCGAACGGGAATCCAGTTTCAGTGGTCGAGCCATCCGGATGGACCGTGCTTACGACATCGACGACGCCGGTGCTTTCGAGGAGGCCGCCCTCTTCTTTCGGCCGGAACCGATCGGGGATCTC
>SKKJ01000339.1 GCA_007121575.1 Natronomonas sp. | reverse complement strand
TCCGCTTCGACTTCCTCGTCTACGTCTTCGGTCTCACTCATCTCTGCCTTCCCCGATTCGGCATCATCCAGCGCTTCGGTCTCACCTTCCGACTTCTCGAAGAACCACTCGGCGACGTGTGGCCAGACGTCTCGGTGGCTCGATCCCGAAACCGATAGGCCGATGTGGCCGGTGGGATATTCGATGATCTCCGTGTCTTCGCTTTTGACGACATCGTTGAACGGCTTGCTCGTCTCTGCCGGGATGAGGTGGTCGTACTCGCCGACGATCTGGAGGATCGGCACATCGATTTGGCTGACGTCGACGTGTTTGTCGCCGAGATACAGTTCGTTGTTGTAGAGTTTGTTGTCCTGATAGATGTCTTCGAGAAACTGGATGTATGCCTCGCCGGCGAGATCGATCCCTTCGCTGAGCCACTGCTCCATCCGGGCGAAGTTTTCGACGAACTCGTCGTTCTCGAGGTTGTCGTACAATCGGACGTACTTCGAGACGTAATTTGCGACCGGATCCATCAGCGCGAAGCCGACATCGAGCATCTCCGCTGGCACGTTTCCGTAGACATCGACGACGTCTCTGGGATCGAAATACTCGGCGTCACCCCACAGTTCGAGCACACCGCCGGTATCGTCGAAACACAGTCCGGCCGCCATGAGGCCGAGTGACTGAATTTTTTGTTGGTGTAAGGCAGTGTACATCGCCGCCATCGTCCCACCCATACAGTAGCCGAGGAGATTGATTCGATCGACGCTGGACCGCTCCCGGACCACGTCAACGCAGTTGTCGATGTATCGGTCGACGTAGTCTTCGAGCGTGAGATGTTGATCCAATCGTGAGGGTTCGTTCCAGTCGATCAAGTAGACGTCGTGACCGGCGTCTAAAAGGCGGCGAACGACGCTTCTATCGGGCTGGAGGTCGAGGATGAACGGCTTGTTGATCAGCGCGTACACGATGATAATCGGGGTGCCATGTTGCTCGTCGGTCCGTGATTCATAGTGTAACAATTCGAGTTTGTTCTCCTCGTAGACGACCTCGCTCGGCGTTTCCCCGACATCGACGCGTTCGATTCGCTCGAACTGTTCGTCGGCGATCGCCCCTTTCTCGACGGAATCGACCGCGTTTTCGAGCCACTCACGCTGGAAGTTCAACGCGAGCGCGAGGGGGTTGTTCATACTCATTCGACTGCCTCAAGGATCCGATCGAGCTTCTTCTCGACACGATGCTGCCGACGTTCGAGTTCGACGATTCGTTCACCGACCTCGTCGATATCCGATTGTGTCGGCATCCCCAACTCGGCGAGCGTCTCCTCGCCGATCTCGTCGACTTGCTTTCGCATGTCCATCATCGCGTTGACGAGTTGGCCGTTCGCCGCCGCGAACGCCGATGTGCCCATAACCTCTTTGAACGCTTGGTTCGCGCTCTGTAGCCAGATATCGCGGAGTTCGCTCACCGAAACCTCTTCGCCCGCGGCGCCATCGGCGGTTCGTTCGAACATCTGTTCTGCGGCGTCCATCCACACCTCATACGCGCTGTTGTAGCCTTCGATTCCGCTCGCCATCTCCGATTCGTCGGGCATCGACTCTTCCATAGCTTTCGCCCACGACTCCATGAAGGCCGCGCTCGCCTGCATATTCTTCTCCATCGACTGTGCGACGGCGTCGTTCATGTTCTCGGCCAGTTCGTTCCACTCTCGCTGTATGTCTTTGCTATTCTCTCTCATGGTGTGTATGTATCGACGGTTTTTCTCGGGTAAAAAACCGGCACTTTCATTTCAAACTTCGGATACTTTCTACGGATCTGTTCCATTGATACTTTATCCATTCCAACCCACTCAAGCCACGCTATACCGCTTCGTCTCGACTTTGTACTTCTGCAAGCCGCGCTTGAAACCGCTCAAGCTGTCGCTCGAACTGTTCGAGGAAGCGTTCTGTCTGCACTTGCATCTCCGTCGAGATGTCGCTTTCTCGTTCTTTTATCTTCGCTTGCAGCTCCTCGAACTGTGCTTCGGTCTCCTCGAACGCTTCGAGCGTTCGACCTTCGAACGCTTCGTGTGCTTCGAGGATCGCATCGAACTGCTCGGCGAGAGTCTCAAGCGTCTCTTCTGTGAGTTCCTCGTGTGTGTGTCTCGTCGATTCGAACTCTCCGCTAACCGTCTCGAACGCGTCGGCATGGTTCGCTTCGATCGTGTCGAACTGTTCGTTCACCGTCTTACGGATCTCCTCCACTGCCGCGTCCGTGCCGGGAATCGTCGCTTCGACCGTATCGAGGTATGTGTGAAGCGCGTTTCGCGTTACTTCGACGCCCCGCTTTTGTGTCCTTTCCGTCGCTTCGACTCCGTCGAGAAGGGTTTTTCCGACTCGCTTTTGGAACTCGATACCGTTCTCTATGGCCCGCCGATTCGTTTCGATCGCCGTCCGCTGCAGTTCGAAGCCGGCGCTGATCGGGTCGTACTTTTCACTCATCGTCGCCCTCCCGATTGCGTTTCACCGGGACGATGACCGTCTGGACGATGTCGCCTTCGCCGATGTCGAGCGCTTCCCGTTCGGCGTCCGGTATCGAAATCCGCCCACCGCTTTGCACTCGCGTTTTGAACGTCGCCATCTGACTCATCGCCCCGAGCTGTTCGGTGATGTCTCCGAGATCGGGACTGCTGGTACCCGTCCCCATAAACATACGTTGAAGCGCTTCTTGTTGTGTTCGTGTCGCCTGTTCTGACGTTTCCTGTATCGCTTTTAGCATGTTCGGTGGCCACATGAGTCCCTCCTGATTGTCGTTCGTGTCCGTCATTACCGTACTTTATCCGGGTGAGACAGATAAAGCTTCCGCGGAATACCATTCAAAACCATATAGATCCGATGAATGGGTTATATTCCCTGGTCCAACACCCACCTTTTAGTACTGGTGGACCATATTTAACACCGGCATGAATGACGACACGTATCCGACGCCGTTCAACGTGTGGGCTGACGCCTCCTCACGCGTGTTTACCAGTATTCTTGAGGCGAACCAGGCGGCCAACAAGGCTGCGTTTTCGATGCTTGGAGCCGCCTCGATGAACGGTGTCGATAACGAGGCCGATACCGGCACATCTGTCGCCGAAGAACAGATGACTGGTGGTCTCGACCTTCCCGAGTGGGATATCGAACGAAATGTCGGAGCGACACCCGATGTCGGTGATTCAGTTCGATTCGCCAAAACCATCTCACAGCGTGATATCGAACGATTTGCGGCCGCGTCAGGGGATACGAACCCGATCCATCTCAACGAAGCGTGGGCGAAGAAAACCCGATTTAACGGTCGAATCGTCCACGGAATCCTCGTTACTGGGCTGATCAGCGCCGCGCTCGCTCGTCTTCCGGGCAGTATCGTCTATCTCTCCCAAGACCTCGAATTCCGCGCCCCGGTTCGAATCGACGACTACGTTACCGCGACCGTTGAGCTCGTCGAGGACCTCGGTGGCGATCAGTACCGGCTCCGAACCACTGTCACCAAAGACGACGACCAAGTAATCGACGGTGAGGCCGTCGTTCTCATCGACGAAGAACCCGCTGAAACGTGATTGGCCGGAACGCCGCTTTTTGCTTCGATCGTACCGGGGTTTAAACCCGAGAACGCGCTACTGTGCTGTACGATGGCCGCCGCAGACGCACCCGTTCCGGAGTTACAGCCCCGTGCCGCCACGTGTGCGGAGCAACTGCTCCGTGCCGATCGCGTGCTCCTCGCTTCACACATCGACGCCGACGGACTGACCAGCGCCGGTGTCGCCGCGCTCGCACTCCAACGCGCGAACGTTCCGTTCGAAGCCGTTTTCGAAAAACAGCTCGATCGGACATCGATCGCTGCGATCGCGAACTGCGACTATGAGACGGTGCTTTTCACCGACTTCGGGAGCGGTCAGCTCGATATCATCGCCGAACATGAGGCCGCGGGTGATTTCGTCCCCGTCATCGCCGATCACCATCAACCCGCAGATGCCGATACCGAACACCATCTCAACCCGCTTTTAGAGGGGATCGACGGGGCTTCAGAGCTCTCCGGCGCTGGGGCGAGCTATCTGCTCGCCCGGGAACTCGCCGCCCGTTCGTCCGCGGACGAACGGCTCGTAAACCGGGATTTGGCCGCGCTCGCTGTCGTCGGTGCGGTCGGGGATATGCAAGCCTCCAGCGGCCAACTGCATGGCGCAAACCGGGCGATCGTCGCCGACGGCGTTGAGGCCGGCGTGCTCAACGAGATGAAAGATCTCGCAGTGTACGGCAAACAAACCCGTCCACTGCCCAAACTGCTCGAATATGCGTCGGATGTACGGATTCCCGGGATCACGAACGACGAACGTGGATCGATCTCGTTTCTCGATGGACTCGATGTCGACACCCATACCGACGGTGAGTGGAGACGGTGGGTCGATCTGACCGACGAGGAGAAACAAACGCTTGCGAGCGCGTTGGTCCGTCACGCCGTCTCCCGAGGCGTTCCGGCGTTCAAAATCGACCGTCTCGTCGGGACGAGCTATCTCCTCACTGAGGAAACGCCCGGTACCGAGCTGCGTGATGCGAGCGAATTCTCGACGCTTTTGAACGCGACCGCACGATACGAACGCGCGGATGTCGGCCTCGCCGTCTGTCTCGGCGACCGCGGTTCTGCTTTCGATCGAGCGAAGGAACTCCTTCGAAATCACCGTCGGAACCTCTCGGAAGGCATTCAGTGGGTCGAAGAACACGGCGTGACGCAAACGGAACGGCTCCAGTGGTTCGACGCAGGCGACGAGATCCGGGAGACGATTGTCGGAATCATCGCGGGCATGTCGATGGGTGCCGACGGTGTGTCCCGCGACCGTCCGATAATCGCCTTCGCCAGCAAAAACGACGACGAAACCAAAGTTTCAGGCCGGGCAACTGGCCCGCTTGTCGATGCCGGATTGGATCTTTCGATCGTCATCGGCGACGCCGCTCGTGCGGTCGGTGGCGACGGCGGTGGTCACGATATCGCCGCCGGCGCGACGATTCCTCGCGGCGAGGAGACCGCGTTCATCGAACACGCCGATCGGATCGCCGGTGAACAGCTCGGTTGAAACCCGTGTCGGCTTATTCTCTTGTGGTGAACGGGCTCGGCGTTTCCGTCCATTCCCAACCGGGTAATCGGGTCTGAAAGCCGGCAATGAGTGCCGCGTCCAGATCGTCGCTTCCGGCTGATTCGTCCGAACCGCCATGGGTGTGTACATCGGCGAAATGAAACGTCGCCTCGGCTAAGAGCGCGAACGGCTCGCCGCCCGCGATCGTGGCCGCGAGCTTTCGGCCGAGAAATTCATCGACGACGAACCCCGGATAATCGTCCGCGCAGTCGAGATCCCGCAGTAACAAACACAATCCGGTGACGTTTACCGCTTGATCTCCGTTCGCGAAGACGGTATCTACTTCTTCGCGATACTGACCAACCGAGACGTGCCCGACTTCGACGCCGAACAGTGTACCGAGTCGGTCTCGGATTTCGTTGATGCGTCCCGGGATCGAATCACGCGTTCTGAGTCGTTTGTGTTCATCTGCGACGGTTGTCGGTGTGATGTCCATACATCCTTTTGCGAAGGGTTTTATATCAGTAGTGGGTTAGATTCAACTACGAGCGGGTTTTCCGGTTATCTCCCGCGGCCGTCGTTTGACGACAGCGACAGTATATCCGAATCCATGATCTGTTGTCACCGAATCAGTTGGTGTCTCACACTGTCAACCGTCGAAAGCGACCCACGGAGCCGCCGGAGCCCGAACTAAGGACTTCTAACGTATGAGTGCAGTAGAGCGGAAACTCGATGATATCAAGGCAACGATCGTCAGTGAAGTTCCGAACGACATCTCCGTTTCGGACGTGACGTATGAGGGTCCCGAACTGGTCGTCTACACCAGGGACCCGAAAAAATTCGCGAGCGACGGTGATCTGATTCGCCGGCTCGCATCAAAGCTTCGAAAGCGGATCACCGTTCGGCCGGATCCGGACGTGCTGGCTCGACCCAGCGAGGCTCGAAAACGGATCGAATCGGTGATCCCCGAAGAAGCGGGCGTCACCGATCTCGATTTCCACGCCGACACCGGGGAAGTCATTATCGAAGCGCAAAAGCCCGGTATGGTTATCGGTCGACACGGTTCGACGCTTCGAGAGATCACCCAACAGGTCGGCTGGACACCTGAAGTCGTTCGAACCCCGCCGATCGAATCTTCGACCGTCTCGAACGTGCGAAACTTCCTGAAACAAGAGCGCGAAGAGCGCCGCGACATCCTCGAACGGATCGGGCGACAGATCCACCGCGATGAGATGTCGGACGACGAGTGGGTCAGAATCACCACCTTAGGGTGCTGTCGGGAAGTCGGCCGCGCCGCGTTCATCCTCAACACCCCCGAAACGCGCGTCCTCATCGACTGTGGTGATAAACCCGGTGCCGAGGGCGAGGTTCCGTATCTGCAGGTTCCCGAAGCGCTCGGTGCGGGTGCGTCGAACATCGACGCGGTAGTCTTGACCCACGCACACCTCGATCACTCCGCGTTGGTCCCGCTATTGTTTAAATACGGCTACGACGGTCCGATCTACTGTACCGAGCCGACGAGAGATCTGATGGGGCTGTTGACGCTGGATTACCTGGATGTCGCAGCCAAAGAGGGCCGGACACCACCGTACGAATCCGCCCAAGTACGCGAAGCGATCAAACACTGTATCCCGGTCGAGTACGGCGATGTAACCGATATCGCGCCGGATCTGAAGCTCACGTTCCACAACGCGGGCCACATTCTCGGCTCGGCGGTCACCCACTTCCACGTCGGGGACGGCCTCTACAACGTCGCGTTCTCCGGCGACATCCACTACGACGGCACCCGCCTGTTCAACGGTGCAGTCAACGACTTCCCGCGCGTCGAGACGCTCGTCATGGAGTCCACCTACGGCGGCCGAAACGACTACCAGACCGACCAGGAAGACTCCGAGGAAAAACTGATCGAGGTGATCAACGAAACGTACGACGACGGCGGGAAAGTCCTGATCCCGGCGTTCGCCGTGGGTCGCTCCCAAGAGATCATGCTCGTCTTAGAAGAG
>SKKJ01000016.1 GCA_007121575.1 Natronomonas sp. | reverse complement strand
GCTCAAGTCTCGTCCCGGCGATTGGGAGTTCCCAAAAGGCGGTATCGAAGGCGATGAGGAACTACAACAGACCGCCATCCGCGAAGTGAAAGAGGAGGCCGGAATCGAAGATTTCCGGTTATTAGACGGCTTCCGAGAAGACTACGATTACGTGTTCGAAGCGAACGGTAACACCATCCACAAGACGGTCCATCTGTTCATCGCGAAGTCCTACGAGGCGTCCGCGGAACTCTCGTCGGAACACCGCGATCTACAGTGGCGCGATTACGAACAGGCCGTCAATACGATCACACAGGACGGTCCGCGTGAGATCTTTGAGCAGGCTCACGAGTTCATCGAGGAGGAACTCGACGAGTAATCGTCCTCTGCGGCGAGCTTTTCGATCTCACCCTTGACGAGCGCGGTGTCGAAGTCGTGATCTGGGCGAAGACCGACGAAATCCAGAAATTCGCGTGCGGCAAGTAAGTCAGCGCTCGGATAGACCGAGGAGGCCGCCTCGACTGCCGACCGTGAGCCGATGATCGGTGCGAGCGACGCGAGCGCACACGCGATGTCGTACACCCTCGCGTCGTCGATCGAGTCGGCTCTCATACGCGTCGCATCGATGAAATACAGCGTGTCGACGCCGTCGTCGTTTGGTGCGACGAGGACGTTCTCTGCGCGTAAATCTCCGTGCCCGAGACCGTCTTTGTGCATCAGTGAGAGGTTTTCGAACAACGTCGGTGCGAACGTTTCCGTCTGATCAGGTGGAAGATCATCGAGCGTTCGAAAATCCGGCAGATATTCGAGGACGAGCACGCCGTATCCTTCGTATTCGAACGCTTCGATAGGCTCCGGCGCGTTGACCCCCAACGATCGCATCTGTTCCGTCGCGGCCAGTTCGTGTTTCGCCATCTCAAATGGCGTCGAAAAGCGCTCGAAGAACCCTTCTGTCCCCGATGAAAACGCACCGATATTTCGACCGGTTGTCAACAGCGCGTGTACCAATAGATGCTGATTTGCGATTATTTTCACGAACCAACGGTCGTTGACCACACAGGGAACTGACAGCCAGTTGTCCGCTTCGAGACATTCGAACGTTGCCGACGGCTGACCGAAGCGGCGAGCGACCTCCTCGGCTATTGCCGTCAGCGCCGGCTCCGGGACGCTCGCTCGAAGAACCCGTCGGATAGCCATACGTCTTCGATAACGCGGTGCAACGTATAAAGTGTCTCACTCCGTTGCGGGAGCGGAGTCCACCCTGCTCAATCGTCGGAATCCGCGATTTCAGGATCGTTCGCGCCCTCTGTGATTTCGGGACTTATCACGTCTCTGTCCGTTGATTCCCCTTCGATATCATACGGGTATTTACCGGTGACGCAGCCGAGACACAGATCGCTTTGACTCGATTTGAGCGCTTCCGCGACGGCATCGATGGACAGGTACGCGAGCGAATCCGCTCCGATCGCCTCACAAATCTCGTCCGTATCGCGGCCAGCGGCGATGAGTTCTTTACGGGACGCCATATCGATCCCCATATAACACGGCGCGATGATCGCCGGGGAGCCGATCCGCATGTGCACCGACTTCGCGCCGACTTCTCTGAGTAGGTCGATGAGCTGCGTCGATGTCGTTCCCCGGACGATCGAGTCGTCGATTACGGTTACCGTCTTGCCTTCGATGACGTCTTTGATCGGATTGAGTTTGAGCCGAACTGCCCGCTCTCTGGCGTCCTGTGTGGGCATAATGAACGTCCGGCCGACGTAGCGATTTTTCATCAACCCTTCAGCGAACGCGACCTCCGCGCCGTCCGCTTGGGCGGCTTCGACGTAACCGGAGGCGAATGCTCGACCGGAGTCGGGGACCGGAAGTACCACATCGCTTTCGACGCCGGACTCACTCCACAGTTTCCGACCCAACTCCCGTCGGACGTCGTACACGAGCTGTTCGTCGATACGGGAGTCCGGTCGCGCGAAGTAGACGTGTTCGAAGAAACAGTGTGCGCTGTTCTCATGCTCGACGAGTTGATATGAGTCGAATCCCGCCCCCTCGTCTTCGAGGACGATGAGTTCGCCGGGGCGGACGTCTCGGACGAGTTCGCCGTTGAGAACGTCTATCGCGGCCGATTCGGAGGCGAGAATATATCCGTCATCCAGCTTTCCGATGCATAGTGGCCTGTTACCCAGCGGGTCTCGTACGCCGAGCACGGTGTCATCGTGAGTAATCGTCAGCGAATACGAGCCGTGGATACGGTTCATCGTTCGCTTGACTGCTCGGATCAGATCCGCTTCGAGCAGATTGCGCGCGAGATCGTGCGCGATAACCTCGGTGTCTCCATCGCTGGTAAACGCGTGTCCGTCGGCAGCGAGCTCTTCGCGAAGCTCGTCAGCGTTCACGAGGTTTCCGTTATGGCTCAACCCGAGCGAACCGGATTTGAACGAAACCGAGAACGGCTGTGCACAACTGGAGGTTACGCTTCCGGCCGTCGGATACCGGACGTGCCCGACCCCGGTCGGCCCTTTTAATCCGTCGAGATCGTCGGCACTGAACGCGTCGCCAACCAGTCCCATCTCGACGTGGCTGTGCTGTTGGAACCCGTCGTGGGTGACGATTCCGGCGGATTCTTGCCCGCGATGTTGCAGCGCATACAGCGCGTAATACAGCGGTCGTGCCGCGTCCCGTCCATCGAGTGAGACGCCTACCACGCCGCATTTCTCTGTTGGCCCATCCGAGTGCCGCCCGTCTGGCATGTCTACCCGTCGGAGGTCCAACGACAAAAACCCACTCCATCGTGCGTGATGTTATGGTTTAAATACCGTTGGGTATACACAATCTTGTATACTTCTGTGTGTAGTGAACCGATCCGGTGCAGCTTTTCAGCAGTATTAATTACGGACTGTCAAACGGCGATCGGTATGGTACCACTCCACAGAACGGGCGTGTGAGTGCGTCGGCTCAAACCAATGCAATGTTTCGAAAACGAAAACAGCAACTGCGCGTTATTCGCCTTGCTTCGACTGCCAGGCGTAGCTGCGCCGCTTCGCACTCTTGCCGAATCCACAGGATGCACAGACCTTCTTTCGGCTGTGATACGACTTCTCGCCGCAGCGTCGACATTTGACGTGCGTCGTTTTGTTCTTCTTCCCTTGGCTTGGAGTCCCAGCGCCAGTCATGGTTGTATCGAAACGACGTTATCGCCGCGGATAATGGTTACGTTGTCGTCTTCGCCCAATACGAGGTTCATGTGTTGGTCATATCCCGAGAGTACACCGTCGTAGGTGTCGCCACCTTTGAGCGTCACGTGCACTTCCGAGCCGAGCGTTTCCTCGAGGACATCGAGTGGACGGTTTGTCATATCGGAACGGCTCACGGGGACGGCATAAACGCACCGGCATGCGACGGCGGCAATCCCACGGGTCGCTCAGATCCGAATTCGCCCTTCAAAGACGTGCTTCGAAGGGGGAAAACTGATCGCTGCGCGTCGTAAAGACGGAGAGCAGCTCTGCCGCCGCTTCGAGATCTGCGAGATCGATCACTTCGACGGGCGTGTGCATATAGCGGTTCGGTATCCCGAGACTGAGCGACGGAATCCCACCCGTCGACGTATAGAATACGTCGGCGTCGGTGCCGGTTCTGGTCCCCGTCGCCGAGAGTTGTACCTCGATTTCGGTATCGGCTGCGATGGTTCGGAGCGCCTCTACGAGCGCCGGATGGTTGGAACTGCCGCGGGGAATAACTGGTCCCCCGCCCAGTTCGACGCTGCTTCCTTTGTCGTCCGGCGATTCCGGTTGGTCACTCGTGTGAGTAACATCGACAACCATGACGGCGTCCAAATCGAGTTCGAACCCGACCATCTGTGCGCCTTTGAGACCGACTTCTTCCTGCACCGTTGAAATCGCATACACCGATGCATCCGTTCCCCTCTCAACGGAACGTCGGAACGTTTCTGCAGCCGTCCAAACCCCCACACGGTTGTCCATGCCTCTGGCCGCAAGTCGATCGTCAGCGAGTTCGGTCACTCGGGTCGCTAAGGTCACTGGATCCCCGATATCGACGCGTTCTTTGGCCGCTTCTCCGTCCTTGACGCCGATGTCGACGTGCTGTGCTTCGATCTCGCTGTATTCGTCTTTCGCCGGATCGCGGAGGTGAATCGCCACCTGCCCGATGACGCCCGCAAGCGGACCATCGTTAGTATGTACCGTGACGTGTTGTCCTCGGGTAATCGTTCGATCTGAGCCGCCGATCGCGGTAAGTTTTAAAAACCCGTCATCGGTGATGTCTCGGACCATCAATCCGATTTCGTCACCGTGGCCGGCGATCGCAATATCCGAACCGTCGGCAGAACCCTTCGAGATTGCCACAGCGTTCCCGTAGGCGTCGACATACGTTTCGTCTGCGTACGGTTCGACGTATTCGAGCCAACGACGTTGCCCCACCATCTCGAACCCCGAAGGGGTCGAAAGCGAGAGCAGATTTTCGAGAAACGCTCGCCTTTTTTCGTCCATACTGTTCTCGCGTTCGCCGACCAAATGAACGTCTCGACAGCGCAGTTCTCAGACATTGGATGTCTCAGTAGAGCGATATCTCCACATCGGATGGTGCTGCGGAGTGTTTATCTCACATCGGAAGACCGGTAGTGTTTAGATAAGCTGATTCCATGCGAAGCTGAACGATCTGAGCCAGTCGTCGGCAGTTTCTGCTTCGGCGTTGCTGAAACAGTTTGAGAAACTAGTCGTTCGTCTTTTTATCTCTCGAAAGACACGTTCGACACTACTCCGATTTCCGTGTTTTTCGTATCTGAAATCGAGGCTGTGACGACGACAGGCGTCTTTCAACGAATGCGAACCGTCGATGAGAAACACGGCATCGTCAACGTCGTGTTTCTCACGGAGCTCCGCAAAGAATGTTTGAGCAATTATGCTGTTCGTGGTTGGTTCAAGCCGCGTATGGAGCAATTCGTTTGTCTCGGGATCGACAGCCGCGTACAGCCAATATTTTTCATCATTGAGTCGGATCACGGTCTCATCAACCGCAACGTGATCCGGATTCTGATTGGAGTCGGGCTGTAGATCGGCTTTGTGAACCCAGTTGTGGACGGTGGACCGAGCACGTTCGACACCAAATATTTCAAGAATAGAAACTGTATTCGAAAGTGATAATCCAGCCAGATGGAGTTGAATACCGAGCTTCATCAGAAATCGTGGTGTCGCTTCTCGTTCCACAAAACCTAACTCGATCTCGTCTAAACAGCCGTTGAGGCGGTCGTTTTTTGGCATAGACACTCAAAAAACAAACCGCCTCACTTTTCATCCTTATCTGAACACCGCCGGAAGACCCGACCAAGTGTATAAGTTTCTGCTTGTTGAAATACGACTATGGTCGAATTCACGTTCCTTGAGCTTCACTTCGAAGACGCAAACCTCACCGCGAACGCGCCCTACAGCCACGGCGAGAAAGACGTTGTCGCAGACGAAGACCAACCGACAGATGACGACGCATCCTCTGGTAACGGCGCCCTCATTGCGCTCGGTATCGGATTGGTGTTCTCCGTCGTCGTTGCCTATCTCGTCCGCAAGAAGGTGTTCGGTGGCGATAGCGATGCGGAAGACGAATCGATCGATTTCGACGAGTAGTCCACATCTCAGTACAGTTCGGTGATTACTCCGTCTGCAGCGGTGGAAGCTGCGTTTCGATCGTCTCTCGATCCGATTCGAGCCACGGTGGCAATTTGAGTTCGCTACCCAGCGCCTCGATCGACTCGTCACGATCGAAACCGGGACCGTCCGTAGAGAATTCGAAAAGAACCCCTCCCGGTTCGCGAGCGTAAATCGACCGGAAGTATTGACGATCTTTCTGTGAAGTCACGCGGAGCCCGTGCGCTGAAAGCGTCTCTCGCCACTCGTGTTGGGCCTCGCCGTCGGTGACCCGAAAAGCGACGTGGTGAACCGTTCCAACACCTTGCACGCCCCGTCTGTCATCGGGGTTATTGAGCACGTCAACGACCGCCGCTCGATTCCCAGCGCCGACGAGTCGGGTTCTGTTATCTGAGTTGTCCGTGGTTTCGTACCCCATCAGTTCGAGAACTTCGATCGTCTGTTCCGGGTGTGCAGAGTTGAGCGTGACGCCGTGGAAGCCACGGATCGCAACCTCTGAAGGGATATCGCTTTCAGCCCACGGTTCGATATCCGCGTTCCCAGTGATGAGCTCTAACGGTTGTCCATCCTCGTCAGTGAACGGCAGGACCCGTTCGGTAAAGCGCTCTTTCACGTCATCGTATTGGACGTCGTACTCGTCGAAACGCGTTTGCCAGTACTCGAGACTACCGCTTGGCACGATGAATGCGGTCGCGCTGGTTTGACCGCGACCGACCCGGCCGTCTTGGCCGCCTCCAAACGGAAAGAACGTCATGATCGTCCCTGGCGACCCGATTTCGTCACCGTAATACAGGTGATACGTCGTGATATCGTCGAAGTTGACTGTCTTTTTTACGAGGCGGAGGCCGAGAACGTCGGTGTAAAACCGTACGTTCTCCTCCGGAGTACCGGAGATCCCGGTTACGTGATGTAACCCGGTTATCGGCTCTGGTGTGCTAGCATCTGGATCTGACATAGTATCCATCTGTTATCTGGTTACGTCATATCAGCATATACCGATTCGCGAACATCAACGTTAGCTGGTGACATCCGTGTTACCGATTATCTTCGAGCTTGACACGGACGTGTCCACCAAGCCCGATCGCCGAGGCAGTAACGGGAGGTTAGTGTCTGCCGAACCCGAGCGGGTCGGATTGACATCGAGATTTGTTCCGGAACATCGGTACCGCCGTGTGATCGTAGTACCCGGAAGAGCTTTGTCGAGCGATCAGTTAGTTCCACTGTGAGTCTGTTTCGTGCTGTACGTGCCGTCGCTGAATCGGACGGTGACGGTCCAATCGATTGGACTGCCGTCGGGAGCGCCGCCCGTGCGGCCACTGAGCCGGGAACGCTCGAACTATCGAGCGCCGACCAAGACGGCTATGCCGACGATGTCGCCGACGCACGGGATGAGATCCGAGCCGCATCCGGTATCGATTTCGATCTCCCGGGAACCGTTCAAGTTCAGAACCGCCACCATTGGGTCGAGGCGAACGTCGAAACGTTTCAACGACTCCT
>SKKJ01000009.1 GCA_007121575.1 Natronomonas sp. | reverse complement strand
GCTCACGGCACCCCAGACGGCCGGGTTCGTCCGACCACAGGACGCCCTGGTCATTCCAGGTGTCAACCAGTTCCTGCCCTGGGCGGCCGCGATACACATCGTTATCGGCCTGCTCGTGGGGTTGGTCGTTCACGAGGGCGGACACGGGCTGTTGTGTCGCGTTGAGGACATCAAAATCGAATCGATGGGCGTCGCGTTGCTCGCGTTCATTCCGATGGGAGCATTCGTCCAACCCGATGAAACAAGCCAAGAGTCGGCGGACCGCGGCGGTAAAACGCGGATGTTCGCCGCCGGCGTGACGAACAACTTCCTCGTGACCGCGATCTGTTTCGTTCTGCTCTTCGCGATCGTCGGTGGTCTCATTTCCGTCGTTCCGGGCGTTGCGGTGGGTGGAGTACTTCCCGGCTCACCGGCCGAAGATGCGGGGATCGATCGGGGTGATGTACTCGTCGGAATCGATGGAACAGAGGTCGAGAACGAATCGGAGCTCACGGCGGCGCTGGCAGATACCGACAGAGAAGTGACGGTCGACCGAAAGGACGACGAGGCGGTGACTGTCGAACGGCGCCTCATCGTCACGCTCGCGGTTAGCGGCGGACCGATCGAAATCGGAGACGAAATCGTCCGCGTAAACGGCGATGACGTGTTCACCGAATCGGCGTTCGAGGACGCAGTATTCGGACAAGAGGTCGTCGAGATGCAGGTACGCACGGAAAGCGGAGAACGAGACGATTCGATTCGAGTTCCGGTCGGAACGTTCGTGAGTACCGTGCCGGATGATCAGCCGCTCGGCTCAGCCGGAGCCCCAGACACGTCGATGATCATTCACAGCGTTGGAGGGGAACCAACACCGGATCATACGGCCCTCTCGTCAGTGTTGGCGGATACCGAGCCCGGTGATACCGTCGACGTAGTCGCATATCACGGCAGCGATCCGTGGAGCGGCGAACGAACGGTGTATGAAGTGACGCTGGGTGATCACCCGAGTGAAGAACACGGTTTCCTTGGCGTCGGTGGAATCCGACAGGGAACGAGCGGAATCGTCGTCGATGGATTCGGTATCGACGTCTATCCGGCCGATCAGTATCACGCGATGTTGGGTGGAAGCGGCTGGGGCGACGATCCCGTTACGACGTTCGTGACCCGGACGTTCGCCACGCTCGTGTTGCCGTTCATGAGCATCGTGGATCCGACCCTCGGCTATAATTTCGCCGGATTCAACGGCGACATTACGAACTTCTACTCGGTTTCCGGGCCGGTGAGTGCAGCCATCGTTTTCGGGCTCGTCAACGCCCTCTTTTGGACCGGCTGGGTGAACATCAACCTCGGCATTTTCAACTGTATCCCGTCGTATCCGTTAGATGGTGGACACATCCTCAGAACGAGCGTCGAGGCGACCCTCGCTCGACTCCCCGGAGACGCGAGCGCGGCGACCGTGGGCGTCATTACCGCGGTGATCAGTGTGACGATGATACTCAGTCTTCTCGGGCTCCTCTTCGGCCCGTGGCTGTTGAGTTAGAACTGGCTGTTCGCATGAGCCGATTCGACATGATCTGGCTGTAGGGACCTAATAAAGAGGCGTTGAAAAAGGCGAGTGAGAGATCGACCGTGGGTCAGCGCTGTATCCGCGTATGTACGTTTACCGCCTTGGCGTGTGGTTATGGCCGACGATCGCACAAACCGCATTGAGCACCAGCGCACCGGCGAGGAGCATCGGATACTGACTGATAGTACCCACCGCGAGCGCGGCGATAACGAGAATCGGCAAAATCGCGGCGCTCCAGAATGCCGTCGCGCGAACGCCGGAGACGAGACGATCAGCCCAGTCGCTTGCGATACTTCCGTTGTCCGTGGCGAGTGAGGTCGGGTGAGAGGACGTGGCGCTTGACATTGGTGATCTCCTTACTCAAGCCATGGTCTGCAAACCCTATATAAACCCCAGAGCCTTCGCGTCGATTCAGGATCGTTCGCCCGCTTCACGCTGAGTTTTTCGAGCTAGTAATTATTTAACGACGTTTTAAAATCGCTTTAGAACATTTATTGAGCCATCTAATTCGTTATTCGGTCGGCTACAAGAGACTGTCAGTGAAAGTCGGTATAACGGATTTAACTCAGAGAAGTCGCGATCACAACACGAGTTATCGGCTGGCTCGGGACGGGCCCGGACACAAAAGCCACATTATGCCCGCAGGCGAACAACGCAAGTATGGAACAGCGACGACCACCAGGGACAGAGGAGGGCTGGTATGCGCTTCACGATCTCCGTTCGATCGATTGGGACGCATGGCGAGACGCGACCGAACGGGAGCGTGACCGGGCGCTTGAGGAGGGCGTCGAATATCTCCAATCGCACGTCGAGTTACGAGATAGCGATGCGGGAGGTTCGACCGTCTTCACGATCATCGGCCACAAGGCCGATCTCATGGTTCTTCATCTCCGACCGACGCTCGCGGCACTCGATCGAGCCGAGCGCCGGTTCGAATCGACCGCACTCGCCGAATTCACCGGACAAACATCGTCGTACGTCTCCGTGACAGAGGTCTCCGGATACATGCACGAAGAGCTCGTCGACGGGATCGACGAGATCGAGGACGCCGGAATGCGCAACTACATGCGCCAGCGCATCTATCCGACGATACCCGATGCGGAGCACGTCTGTTTTTACCCGATGGATAAGCGGCGCGAACCGGAGTATAACTGGTATGACCTCCCGTTCGAAGAACGCGCCGAGTACATGTCCGCTCACGGAGAGATCGGCCGCAAGTACGCCGGCAAGGTACGTCAAATCATTACCGGTAGCGTCGGTCTCGACGACTACGAGTGGGGCGTAACGCTGTTCGCCGACGAAATGACAGATATAAAGCATCTCCTGTATGAAATGCGATTCGACCCGTCTTCGTCGAAATTCGCCGAATTCGGTCCGTTCTACGTCGGTCGGCAGTTCCCGCCATCGGATCTGCCGGCCGTCTTCGCCGGGGAATCAGTGCCAACCGGTACGACGGCGGAGAACGAAGGACACGCCACAGAAGGTCGCGGCGATCGACAGGGAGGACACCCGGGTGAAGCAAAATCGGACACGAGCTCAGGAGGGAAACCGGACACCGGTGGCCCGGGACACGAAGTGATCGAAGCCGAAGTGCTTTCGGGGCGACTCGGGCAGTTCGGCGTTTCGCTCGAGGAGTACCCGAAAGCCGGCTACGGCTTGCTCTTTCGGTCCGATGCCGACGCCGAAGAGCTAGCAGAACGGGTCGACGGGCTTCGAAGCAACTTCGAGCACTACGATACACACGTGCTGACTGCCGTTCGGGCGGATTCCGGCGAAACCGCGGTCGTCTCGCTGTGGCGAAACGAACGGGCCGCGAACACGGCGTCCGGGTTTTTAGCCGACCTTCCGGGCGTGAGCTCCGGCGTCGGAGCGGCACTCGGAACCGAAGCAGACGAGACGGAGACCCACGGGACCGACGGGGACGACGACATCCGCGGTGAACTCGAAGCCCTCGATATTTACGCCGGAAAACCACACGGTGAGGACGTCTACGCGATGGTGCTGTACTCGGAGGCCGATCCCGAAACCCTCCGCGAAGAGCTCGGCACGCTTCGGGACCGGTTCGAACATTACGACACGCACGTCAAATCCGAAGTCTACACCGACGAACACGGCGACGGACGCTCCGCGATCGTCTCGCTTTGGGAAACGAAAAGTGCGGCAGACACCGCCGGTGGCTTCCTCGCAGAATTGCCCGGAATCGTCGCGAGGGCGGGCGAGGAGAGCGGGTTCGGAACGATGGGAATGTTCTACACCGTTCAGCCGGAGCACCGCGACGATTTCGTTGAGACGTTCGAAACCGTCGGCGAGTTGCTGGCGGGGATGGACGGCCATCTCGAAACCAGCCTGTTGGCCAACGATCGCGACGAGAACGACATGTTCATCGCCAGTCAGTGGCGCGATCGGGAGGACGCGATGGAGTTCTTCCGCTCGGACGCGTTCCGCGAGACTGTCCAGTACGGCCGCGAGGTCTTAGCCGACCGACCGAGACACGTCTTTTTAGCGTGACATAGGGCTTTTTTTGAACGGTCACTTCACACACATTGATACCACTCGCTCGAGGAGTCACTAACAGAGCGAACAATGGAATCGATCGTGATCGTCGGTGGGGGGATTATCGGGACGAACATCGCGTACGCGCTTCGGCACCACGACGATGTAACGCTCATCGAAAAGAACACGCTCGGATCGGGGACGACGGCCGCGTCGATGGGTCGACCGAGTTGGGACAGCGCACACCCGTTTAACACGTATCTCCAACGGGAGGCGTGGCGGACGTACGGACCACTGATCGAAGACGGGTCGGTCGCGTTCGATCGGAGTGGGTATATGATCGTCGCCAACGACGACATTCAATTGGAGGCAATACGGGCGAAAGCGGCCACACTCACCGAATACGGATTCGAACCGGAGATACTCGAAGGCCGAGCGGTCGAACCACACGGGCTGGATCCGAGTGCAGTCACCGGCGGGTTATACTTCCCCGAGGGTGGGTATATAAACCAACAGGACGCCGTCGAATACTTCGCGGAAGGCGCTCGAGCCGAAGGTGTACACATCGAGACTGGAACGGCGGTAACGGATATACAGACAGAACACGGACACGTGAGCGGCGTCGAGACGACAAGCGAGACGTATCGAGCCGATATCGTCGTAAACGCGGCTGGCCCGTGGGCGCCGAAAATAAACGACTTCGTCGACGTGTCGTTGCCGCTTCGACACACGACGGGACCGATACTGGTGTTAGAGACCGAAAGCGAGCTCTCGATTCCGTATCTCTCGAAGCTTGAAGGAGCGTTTTATTTCCGACCCGAGGGGCCATCGAAAGCGCTCGCAGGGCGTCGGTGGGGCCGATACGACGAAGCCGAACGGCTCGATCCGGATACGGCGATCGAGATACCCGAATCGTTTCGGAACGACGTCAGCCGAATCGCGAAAGAGTACCTTCCGCAACTGGCTGACGCGGCGCTTATCAACGAGTGGATCGGGCTGCGGACGATCACCCCGGATTTCAACCCGATCGTTGGGAACCTCCTCACTAGGGGACCCGACGGCTTGCTCGTCGCCTGCGGAATGAGCGGTGCCGGGGTCGGACTCGCGCCCGTCATCAGCCGCGTTCTCGTAGACACCATCGACGGAGTGGATTCCGATCTCCGACGGATACTGTCCGCGGACCGTTTCGGCGCCGGACGAACGGAAACAGACGCCAGTTAGCCGACGGAGCCGTACACCACGGATTAACATCCAATAGTGTAACACTCTCGAAACTTTACAAGAAACGAAACACCGAGTAAAAGTTTTAACGTACTCGAAGAACTATGAGATATCATGAGTGCTGACACGCCAGTCGTTGTGAAAGCGTATCGGACGCCACTCGGAAAAGCAGACGGTGTATTTGCCGACGTTCGTCCCGAAGACCTCTCGATTCCGCTGATCAATCGGATTCTCGAAGAGACGGACCTAACCGGAGAGGACGTCGACGACCTCCAGTGGGGCTGTGCTCAACAGCGCAGCGAGCAGGGCAACAATATGGCTCGCGTCATTGCATTGATGTCCGACTTGGGCGAGGACACGCCAGCGACGACGGTGAACCGTTGGTGTGCGTCTTCCGCCGAAACGATCATCAACGCGTCCAACGCGATCCGCGCCGGACAGCGAGAGTGTATCATCGCCGGTGGCGTCGAGTCGATGTCGCGGGTTCCGATGGGCGGGAACAACGAGATCCACCCCGGCCTCAACGACTATCATAACGTCGCGGCGCTTCAGATGGGCATGACCGCCGAGGAGGTCGCAGAGCGGTATGACGTGACTCGTGAGACCCAGGACGAATACGCCGCACAATCCCAACAGCGAGCCGTCGCGGCGACCGAAGAAGGCCGGTTCGACGACGAGATCGTACCGATCGAAGGCCACGACGAAGGCGGTGAGGCGTTCACCGTCACGGAAGACGAAGGTCTTCGCCCCGGAACGACCGCCGAGAAGCTCGCCGAGCTCCCGTCGGTGTTCAAATCCGACGGGACGGTCACGGCCGGGAACGCATCACAGATGACCGATGGAGCTGCGGCGCTTCTCATCACGTCACGGGAATTCGCCGAGGAACGCGGGCTCGAAGCAGTCGCCGAGATCGGGAACAACGCCGTCGAAGGCGTCGAACCGGAAGTGATGGGGATCGGTCCGGTCCCCGCCTGTGAGACGCTCTTCGAGCGCTCCGGGACGACCGTCGAGGACTACGATCTGGTCGAACTCAACGAGGCATTCGCCTCCCAGTGCGTCTACTGCCGCGATGAGATCGGCTTCGATAACGAGATCTACAACGTCAACGGCGGCGCGATCGCCATCGGTCATCCGCTCGGGGCGACGGGTGCCCGGCTACCGGTCACGCTGATTCACGAAATGCACAAACGGGACGCCGAACGCGGCATCGCCACCGAATGTGTCGGCTTCGGACAGGGTGCGGCGATCGAGTTCATCGTCGAGTGAGCGAGGGAACCGACGACGACACTACAGATCGGGGTACTGATCGACCCACGGTCGCGCTCGTTCGAGCGCGGCCGCGACCGCGAGGATGTCGTCCTCAGCGTGTCGATGAGCGACGACCTGTAATCCAACTGGAAGCCCATCGTCAGTGAACCCGGCCGGAACCGAGGCTGCGGGATGGCCGGTCAAATTGAACACCCACGCTAACATCGCGTCGGTTGGCACGCCGCGAACCGACTCGCCGTCGATCTCTGTCGGAAGCGGATCCGAAAGCCGCTTCCCGAATGGAGGAACCGTTAGCGTCGGCGTTATCAACGCATCGTATCCCGAAAGTGCCGTTTGAATCCCGTCGTACGCGGCGGTTCGAGGGACGTTCCGACCACGTTCATCGGCGGTCTCGACGCCGTCGGCGAGCGCGATCGTCGATTTGACCGTTGGTTCGAGATCCGCCGTCTCGAAATCAACTCCGTACGCAGCGGAGATCTGATCGCTGAAAACGCGGAAGAACGCTCCGACCTGTGTGACATAGGCCATCGAAAGTTCGTCATAGGATGGCAGCGAGACATCGACGGGATCGACCGTGACGCCGGCGGCGGCGAGATCATCGACCGCCCTGCCGACGATCTCGCGAATCTGTGGATCGACCGGTTGGAGATCCAAGTTCGGACTGTACGCGACCGACAGCTCCTCGGCCGGGCGCTCGGTC
>SKKJ01000038.1 GCA_007121575.1 Natronomonas sp. | reverse complement strand
CGCCGTCTACCATCGCCGTCGCCAGTTCGACGGGATCGTCAGTCCGTTCACCCTCCGTCGTCGGACTGGTCGGCTTTACTTCGGCAATAATCGGAATCCGACCGTCCGCCTCGGCGGCATCGATCGCGTCCGGAAGCGACCGGGGAGCCACTGTCAACGGCGTTGAACCCCCATCTCGCTCGGCAGCCGACTCAAGAATCGACCGAACGGCCGGTGCGAGCGCATCATCGTTGTCCATTACTGTACATTAACGAACTCATTTGCACATAAGGGTTGCGTCTCCGTCTCATGGCGGCGACGGCTCTGCTCACTCGGTCGTGCCGGCAGGGCTCCTCAACGATCGCTCTCGATCCCTACTCGATTGTCTGTCGTCGATCGTCTCTGTTCGAACCCGTTCGGCGAAAGCGGCCGCTATCACCGTTGCGTCTATAAAAACGAACGAACTGCTGCGGTTATACGTCGGGAGCTTCGCCGCCGAACGCCTCGATGATTTCCGGGACGACCTCGAAGAGGTCATCGACGATACCGTAATCGGCGATATCGAATATCGGCGCGTTCGGGTCCGTGTTGATCGCGATGATCGTGTCCGATCCCTTCATTCCGGCGACGTGTTGGACGGCTCCGGAGATACCGATTGCGATGTATACGTCCGGCGTGACGACCTTTCCGGACTGACCGACCTGTCGGTTCTGGGGTAACCAGCCGTTATCGACGATCGGACGGGACGAAGACAGCGTCGCACCTAACGCGTCAGCGAGCGCTTCGACCAGCGGGAGGTTCTCCTCCTCATCGATTCCACGGCCGACCGAGACCAGCACGTCCGCCTCGGTGATGTCGACGTCGCCGCCGCTGACTTCTTCGAATCCGTTGACGGTGGTTCCGATCGCGTCTTCGTCGATGTCGACTTCGAACGCTTCGATAGCTGCATCGCCGGCTTCTTCAGCCATCGGCCACTCCGTCGGGCGAATGGTCAACGCGTATTGTTCGGCGTCGATATCGTAGGTCGTCTCGACTTTGCCACCGTACTGCTCTCGAATGACTTCGACGACCCCACCGTCTTCGAGACCGATGACGTCCGTTACGATCGGGAGACCGAGACGCCCCGCGACGGCCGGAGCGTAATCGAGCCCGTTCACCGTGTTCGGTAACAACAACGCCGTTGGATCGAGCTCGGCGTGAAGCTGCTCGATGGTCTGCATGTAGATCCCGTGATTGAACTCTTCGCCCTCTGCGATGGTGTATATCGTGTCGACACCGTCGCGGTTCAACTCGTCGGCGAATCCGTCGACATCGCCGCCGATAACGGCGAGTGATAGATCGGTTCCGAGTTCGTCTGCGAGTTCGCGACCGGCGGTTACGATCTCGAACGAGACATCCCGGAGATCACCACGTCGGTGTTCGGTGACGGCGAGCACCGTCATCCTTCGACCACCCCCTTGTCGCGGAGGAACGCAGCCAGTTCCGCAGCGGTCTCCTCGGCGCTTCCCTCCCAAACCGTCGCGTCGCTTTCGGATTCGGGTTCGTACATCGAGGTTCGCTCAATCGAGGAGTCGACAATATCGGCATCGAGGCCGATCTCGGATAGGTCACGCGCCTCGAGCGGCTTTCGCTGAGCCTGCCGAATCCCACGGAGGCTCGCGTAGCGCGGCTCGTTGATACCCGTCTGGATCGTCAACACTGCAGGTAGTTCGACATCGGTGAGCTCTTCGATTCCTCCCTCGAGTTCGCGGTGGACGGCGGCGACACCGGAATCAGCGTCGAGTTCGAGCTCGTTGACGACGGCGGCCCACTCAAAGCCGATCGCTTCCGCGAGTGCGACGCCCGTCGCACCGTTCGAGTCGTCGCCGGCTTGGACACCGGAGAGCACGAGATCCGGCTGTTCTTCCTCGGCGACGGCGGCGATAAGCGCGGCCTTCGTCTCGATGTCGAGGAACTGTGCTTCTTCGAGTGCGTCATCCCAGATACGGATCGCGCGGTCTGCTCCTTTCGCGAGCGCCATACGGATCGTCTCTTCGGCGCGCTCTGGGCCGACGGTGACTGTGACGACTTCCACGTCGTCGTGCGCTTCGCTCGTTTGGACGGCCTCCTCGATGGCGTAGTCGTCCCACTCGTTGAGATCGTATTCGAGGGAGCTCTCGGCGATGTCGAGCCCGTCGATTTCGAACTCGTCGTCGACTTCGGCTACCTCTTTGACAGTGACGAGTATTTTCATGGCGGCTAGTACGTTGTACTGATGATCGTCCGTGGTTAAACGTTTCCGAATCGAACGGCGTTCGCCTCTTCCGGGTTACTTGTTGACAATGTTCAACCTCTGCTCCGAATTCAAGACAAGTCTCTTGTGTGCTGAACCGATACTGAGTGCCTTTCGCGTGGTGGGCCGTTCGGGTTTCCCCGGAACTCTATTTCTCCTCGGCGTCGCGTTTGATCTCGTTGACACCCTCTCCCGGAAGGCTGATCAGATTCTCTCGGCCGATCCGAAGTTTGTCGACCTGGCCGGTTTCGTCCATCGATGACAGGAGTTGTGAGACCTTCGCGTTCGACCAGTCGGTCTCCTTGACGATCATCGCCTGTTTCATCCGACCTCCGTTCTCCTCGAGTAGATGTTCGACCCGCTCTTCGTCCGAAAGCAGATCGAGATCCTGCTCCGTCGGAGACGCGTCCGGCTCCGGCGGTGTCACGTCTGCTTTGGAACCTCCTGTCGCTTCGTCGGACGTCTCTCCCAACTCCGTTGAGAGGGTCGACCCGATCACATTATCGTTCGGTGTACCATCGGATCCGTCTGCCCGACGACGAACCAGCAATAAATACAGCCCTACCAAGAGCGCTCCACCGCTCAATACGATCGCACCGATCACGAGCGCCGTCGAAGGCCCGTTATCCGGTGTGGGCCCCGGTCCGGGCGAACTGGCCGGATACACGATCGTGAAATATCCCGGTTCGAACGTCATCGGTCCTTCCCAGTGGAGGTCTCCCCTATCGGCACCGATCGGTGACGTCGATGGGCCGCCGTATCCCGGCGGTGACCGAATCGTCAGCGATTGGTCCACCGAGAGTCCGGGGAGCCACGTTCCATCTGTCGTGTTGAACACGTCATCGACGTAGAGCGTGTCATCGTCGTCTATCCGAGCGAACGAATCCCACGTAAAGCGCACTCGGAGCAGCCCCTTCTCGGAGACGATTTCTCCGTTTTCGGTTTCGTTGACGACCTCGCTTTCACGGCGAACCGAGTTGATCTCCATCTCCCGATCGCTTTCGGGGGCTGCCTGTGCTGCCGCCCGCTCGAATGCATCGACTCCGAGATCGATGTCCACCGCTCCCGCTTCGAATCGCCCGCTGAACGCCTCGAAGTCCGCTCGATCATCGTCGTCTTCGATCGGTACCGCAACGGTCACGCTCCACTCGGCATCGCCGTTATCCTGCAGTTGGACCTCGAGGTGTGTCTCCCCGGGCTGTGGCTGTCCAGCGGCCGGAACGGCACCGAACACGACGGAGCAAATGAGGAGGGCACACAGCAATACGGGAACCCCATGCCGCATAAATATAGCATGGACACCCGCATGGCAAAACGCTTTCCATCCCGAGATAAAATGTCTCCGCCGTTGATGAACTGTTTCGACGGCGCTCAGACGTGCGTTCAGCAACCGCTAAAGACGGGCGGATTTTTATTATTCCGGACCAACGACCAGATATGACCGGAACCCGTGTCTTCGTTATTGCCCTTCTCCTCTGTGCGGTGGCGGTCGGCGGTGCCGCAATCGTCGCTTCGGACACGGCCCATGGACCGCTACAGGTCGCGAACGAGTCGGACCGACCGATGTCCGTCGTCACTGTGCAAAACTCTTCGGCGTATCTCGCCCCGCAACCGGGGGTGATCGATCGAACCGAGAAACGAACCGTCGGACTCGACGTCGCTGGAGCGATCGAAGCCGATTCCGGCGAACTTCGGAGCGTCTACATCCATGAAACGCTCCAGCGCCAGTATCAAAACGCCGACTCCGATACCGATCGTCGAATCGTACTCGAACGCGGTGCCGCACAGCTCTCTGAACGAACCACCGAAATCGAAACGAAAGAACGTCGAGCGATACGGCAGTTCAACGACGGCTCCGTGAGCGAGTACGAACTGCTCCGGACGCTTTCGACAGTTCACCGTGAAGCCGAGGCGACACGGGAGGCACTCGAATGGCTCGAGACGACTGCCGATGATCACGGAATCGACGATCTCAGAGAACAAGCCGCGACCGAACAGATCCGCTTGATGCCGATGGATGGGCCGGTGAGAGCACAGGTGACGCAAACGTTTGAAAGAGGGACGACATCCCGAGTGTACGTCGAAACCGTCGACGAAGGCGTGATTTTGTCGACCGTCTCTCCACGGGGAACGTACCTCAGAGAAGCCCATGATCCGACGGCAAAACGAGCCGATACCTCCGACCAGTACGGCGGAAACCCATCGCCGGCCTTGGACCGATTCACCGAACTGTACCCGTGGGCGATAAACAGCTTCGACGGGATCGACGCGATCGGACCGGCACAGGTCCGGCTCTATCGGTTTGGGGCGAGCCATCCGCACGGAACGCTCGAGACGTATCTCGACAGCGGTTCAACGGAAATTCTCTATGAGAAGCAGTGGCTTGATCCCGGTTCGATGCCGACAACGGTATACGAGCGGACGGAGGGCGACCTTCGACTGATCGTTAACACGACTCGAGCCGGTGGGCCACTCGGCGTCTCCGTTGTCGATACCACGACCGACGAACCGGTCAACGCAGCGATCGAACTGAACGATGAGTCGATCGGCTCGACAGGTGGTGACCGGCTCTGGACGGTTGCACCTCGTGGTACCACGACGGTGAATGCGACGTACAACGATGAGACGGTGACGCTCGATACGTCCCTTCGGTGACTCGCCCCCGACATCCACCGGTTATCTCACTGCGTTTGTATACCGTTCTTTCTCTCCCGACGGTTTTTATACGAATACGTGGCCAATACCCGCATGTCAACACGTGCGCTTTCCCCGGTATTCGGTGTCGTCTGCTTGCTCGCTGTGACGATCGCGCTTGCGGTCGCCGTCGGTGCAGGTGCGACAACATATACCACGATGCCATCGACGGTTTCGACCGCGGCATTCGATCTCAGCGCCGACTCGACCGGCGAGGTACGGATCGTTCATCGCGGTGGCGATACAATCGATCCGACCGCGTTGGAACTTCGCGTTCACGTCGGCGGCAAACCGCTCGAACAGCAGCCACCGGTACCGTTCTTTTCGGCTCGCGGGTTCGGAAGCGGCCCAACGGGAGCGTTCAATAGCGCGACATCACAGCAGTGGCGCGCAGGCGAGACAGCCTCGTTTCAGATCGCCGAAACAAACGATCCGATGCCGCACGCTGGTGATACGGTCTCCGTCGAACTTTTCGCCGATGGACGGCGTATTGCGAACCTCGAAACGACCGTCTGACGGCGCTATTGTTCGTTGGTCTCGTCCGCTGTCGACGTCTCGGTTGGAACGCGAGCGATCGTCGTGATCGCTCTCGGGGTGCCCGGCGCGCGTTGTTGAATCCGGTGTTCGAACGCTTCAAACCCCGCCTCCGAAAACATCCTGTCGGCTTCCTCCTCATCGTAAAACAGCATGATCGCGTCAGCGAGTTTCGCGAACAGCGTCGATCTCGGATAATCCGGGCCGACGACGAGCACGGGCCCGCCCGGTTTCGTCACTCGGCGTGCCTCTCGGAGCGCCGCGACGGGGTTCGGCCAATACTCGATGGAACCGGACGACCAGTACGCATCGAACGAGTCGTCGGCGAACGGGAGTCGTTCGGCGTCACCGCGATGGAATTTCACGGGACCGCGCTTGCCGAATTTCGAGAACGCTCGCTCTAGCTGGTGTGCGGACTGATCGAGTCCCCAAACGTCGTCAGTGTGCTTTATCAGCCCCTCCGTCGCGAATCCCGTTCCACAGCCGACATCGAGGACGCGATCGCCCGCCTCGATACCAAACCACTCGATGGCTTCATCACGCATCTGTTCGTCCCAAATAAACGGATTGACCCGGTCGTACACCCGCGAGAGATATTTATAAAAGAGGCGCGCACGAGCCTTGTCTTCGAGCACTCCCATTGGAATCCAGTTGGATCCTTTAAGTCATAACTCCCCGGATTCGTCTCCGCAGTCGGCGATGCCAGTTCGTGCGTTCTCGAAACATCCAAAAGAATCGTCAACACTCATTACAGACCGCCACCACAGACGAACTATGTCTTTCGAGGAGATGGACGTCGACACCATCTGGATGGACGGCGAGTTCGTCGATTGGAACGACGCACAGACGCACGTGTTAACGCATTCGTTGCATTATGGAACCGGGGTGTTCGAGGGCGCGCGGTGTTACGATACAACGGACGGCCCGGCATTGTTCCGCTGGGAGGAGCATCTCGATCGCCTCTTCGATTCCGCGAAGGTGCTCGATCACGATATCGATCACACCCACGAAGAACTCACCGATGCAACGTTGACGCTAATTCGCGAGCAGGAACTGAGATCGTGTTACATCCGTCCCCTCGTTTATTACGGATATAATTCACTTGGCGTCTCTCCAAAGGACTGTCCGTCACGGACGATCATCGCGTGCTGGCCGTGGGGTGCGTACCTCGGCGAGGACGCGATCGAAAACGGCGTCGACGTGATGGTTTCTTCGTGGCGAAAACACGCCTCGAGCATGATCCCAACCAACGTGAAAGCGACTGGTCCGTACCTCAACTCGATGCTTGCCGGTGAAGAAGCCCGGCGCAACGGCTACGTCGAGGCGATCGTTCTCAATAAGGAGGGACAGGTCGCCGAAGGCCCCGGCGAGAACATCTTCATGGTGAACGACGGTGAAATCTTCACGACCGGCGTCTCAGAATCCATCCTCGATGGAATCACCCGCGATACCGTCATCGAACTCGCTCGCGATCTCGGCTACACCGTCCACGACGAGGCTTCGATCGGCCGCGGGCAGTTGTACACCGCCGACGAGTTGTTCTTCACCGGAACTGCAGCGGAAGTTACCCCCATTCGAAGCGTTGACGACACCGAGATCGGAAACGGGAGTCGCGGTCCGATAACCGAAGAGATTCAACAGCAGTTCTTCGACCTCGTCGAGGGGAAACTCGATGGATACGATGACTGGTTCACCGTTGTCTGAATACGTTTTCAGACCTTTTCACGCACTTTTATAGATCGACTCGCAGTGAATTCGGTTTCGACTGCGGTTTAACCGTTAATAGAACGCGATCGGCGTGCCGGGTGAATCGTCCTGTGAAACCTT